>CAKSJU010000007.1 GCA_934463455.1 uncultured Clostridia bacterium
TTTAAAATATTTCATCGTCAAGGAAATTGACTTATTGAGAAATATTTGATATAATATTAAGTGACCAAACAAACTGTAGAATGAGATTTTATAATAAGATAATAAAATATAAAGAGAGGTTTTGTTATGTATAAAATAATAGCTGCAGCTGTACTTTGTGCTGCTCTTTTATCAGGATGCGGCAGTTCCTCTGTCGGTATAATAGGCGGAGCGGACGGACCGACAAGTATAGTTGTATCGGACGAATAGAAAAACGCATGTAAAGCATTAAGCTTTACATGCGTTTTTCTATTCAGTGTACGGTGCCAATTCAAGTCTTACAAAAAATCCTTGGTCGTGCTTACAAACAGGGCATACATACGGAGCTTTATAATCGGTTAAAATATGCCCGCAATTCAGGCACATCCATTCACATTCGCTGTCCGAAACAAACAGCTTATTATTCTCAAGAAGCTCGGCAAATTTACCGAAGCGGTCGCCGTGAGTTTTTTCTATTTTTGCAATGTTTTCAAAAGATAATGCAATTTGGGTAAATCCTTCTTCACGTGCTTTTGCGGCAAAAATTTTGTATATATCGTCATGCTCTTCATATTCATTATGCTGCGCAAAACGAAGAAGCTCTGCCGCGGAATCGCTTATATCAATCGGATAAGCACCGTCAATTTTGATGTTGCTGCCCGCAAGCTCTTTCATATGCTCATAAAATATTTCCGCATGGGCAAGCTCTTGCCGTGCGGTAAACTTGAATACCGCTTCAACAACGTAGAGATTTTTCTTCTTTGCGGAATTTGCCGCGAGAGTATATCGGTTTCTTGCCTGACTTTCTCCGGCAAATGCGCGCATGAGATTAAGCTTTGTTTCACTTGCTTCAAAGTTCATTTTTATTCCTCCGTTTTTTCTTTTTATCTTTCCGCTGATATTATTTTTTTATGCAAAAAAATAATTAAATTATGAAAAACATATTGTAATTGGAATTTTTATGTGGTATAATTAGTGCAGAAAGACTTGGTTTGCAAGTCTTTGTAATTTTGTCGGATAAAAATTGTCCGATAAATATAAAATTCATAGTTACAGGGAGGATGGAAAGGATATGAAAAAAATCTTAGCATATGTTTGTGCGGCGGCTTTGATGCTCGGAACTGTACAAATTCCGCATACAAAAACATATGCTATAACGGTCGTAAGTGATGCTCAAACGGCAGTTGAAAAAAACATGGAATTGTTTTTGGATAAATTGGAAAATGCCGATGTTGATGAGAATTTCACAAAAGACGACTTGGAAAACTTGCTTTTCGGCGCATGTGAGTATTCCACGAACGACTTTGTCGGTACGGGATTTTTTGTTGATAATTTCAAACTTGTAAGCCCTACCGAAAAAGAAGCAGGATATATGAGCGCGGTGATAAGTATTTTCATTGATGATGCCGAAGAGGCTTTGGAAGTAAAAAAAGAATTCTCGGCATTAGGCAATGGGATCGGCAAGGGCAGTGTGAGCACTGATGACGGAAACGGAAGTAAAGACGAAGTATCCGGAGGAGACAGCAAAAATACGTCGCCGGAGGATACCGTATCCGCAAAAAAGAATATTGCCGAAGCAAAAAAGGCAATAAATGCCGCAATTTGGGAATTTGATGTGTCAAATGATACAACAGCAAACGATATTCTCAATATGGCAAAAGAAGCTGTCGGTAACAATATCGGTGTTACGGTTACGCTTGATAAATTAAACTTTAAGCTAATCAAAGCCGGCACAACAGTGGAGGGCAGTCTTTCAGCAACGATTTCGCTTGCTTGCGGGAGCGTAACAGATGCTGTACCGATAGGTAAAACAGTTCCGAAGGTTGTGAACGAGGAGTCAATTAAAATAGAAGAAGACCGAAAGGGCATGAGCAATGCTATAGAAGCAATGGCGTTCACAAACAGAACAACAAAGGAAGAAATGCTTGAAGCAGCATTGAAAAACGTAAAGAACGGCTCAAAAGCGGTTTGGAAAAGCTTTGATAAAAAGAATGCAACCTTTAAAGAAAACGGAAGCATTATAGGCTACCTAACAATCACTTTGGGCGGTGAAGTGCGTGAAATGCGAATTCAAAAAACAATTCCGATGCTTATAAGAAATATACCGACGGATAAAATCTCTGTAAATAAAGAGGAATGGGAAATTTTAAGAATTACCAACGTTGAACGTGCAAAGCAGGGATTATTTCTGCTGACTATGATTGATGACCTCCAGCGTGCGTGTGACATTCGTGAGGTTGAACTTGCGGAATCATTTTCACATACGAGACCTAACGGTGAAGCACCTTTTACAGCGATTGAGAATTTTAAGTATGCAAAAGCAGGAGAAAATATTTACAAGTGTGAAGCAAAGTCGATAGCAGTCTCGGGAGAGAGAGCCATGAATTCCTGGATGAACAGTGACGGACACCGTGCAAATATTTTAACTTCTACTTACGACTATATCGGCGCGGGCGCATATGATAACGAAAAGCTCGGTACGGCTCTTCAGCTTTTTGCGGGAGTAAGTTATCCGCTTGTTTCGGCTGTTACGGCATCCGGCAAAACCGATTATATCGATGAAGATGAAATGCAGAAGGATTATCTCATTTGTACCGCAAGCAACGGATTGATATCATATGTACCGCTTGATATTGAATATATGACAAAAACCGATGAGGGATATACGCTCGAATTGCGTATAACTGACCCGATTATTCTTACCACGGGCGGCAAAAGTTCAAATAGTTCAAATTCTTCAAAAACAGAAGAAAAGACCAATGAAAATATTCAGACGGAAAATGTGGGTGCGTTTGCTGATGTAAAATCGGATGCGTATTATGCGAATGCGGTTAAGTGGGCAATTGAAAGAAATATCACTAAAGGAACAAGTGATACGACCTTTTCACCCGATGATACTTGCACAAGGGCGCAGATTTTGTCTTTCTTATGGCGTGCGGTAGGCTCGCCCAAGGCAACAATCGAAAATCCTTTCGCGGACCTCAAGATAAGTGATTATTTTTATGATGCGGCTCTTTGGGCATATCAAAAGGGTATGGTTTCGGGTGATAAATTCGAAGGCAGCACACCGTGTACAAGAGCCTCAACGGTTGTTTATCTGTGGAAAAATGCAAATGCCCCGAGCAGTAAATATTCGGGGAATTTTAATGATGTTTCCGACGGTGACAGCTTTGCGGAGGCAGTTTCATGGGCAATAGAAAGCGGAGTTACAGCCGGAACAAGCGATACTACGTTTTCTCCGGAAACAGTTTGTTCACGCGGTCAAATCGTTACCTTTTTAAACAGAGCGATTAAATAGTTTTTAATTTACATAAAAGGAGTAGTAAAAAATGTTAAAAAAAGTATTAAGTATTATCATGACAATGTGTTTGTTGCTTACAATTTTGCCGAGCGCGGTTTTCGCAATCGATGAAAGCGGTGAAATTGATGCGGCAATGAAAGCAATTCGTAAAAATCAAGACACAGTAACTCTTTACAATGATATGACGGCTGATGAATTTTTAAGCGTTATAAAAAAGCTTCTTCCCGAAGGCAGCACGGTTGAGCTGTCCTTCTCTAAGGAATCCGATTACAGAGTTTATAATGCCACAAGCGAAAAAGACGGATCTATTTTTGCAAATATTCTTTTCACTTGCGGACCTTACACTCGTCATGAAATGTATGATATAAAAATGCCGGCACTTACCGGTGAAGCGGCTGCAAACAATGCAGACAAAGAAAATCTTGCAAAAGATCTTTCGGCCGCAAGAGAAATATTTAAAGGTATATCTCTTGAACCGGATGTTACCGCGGAAGATATACTCAATATGGTAAAAGCGGCTGTTAAAAACGGAAGTCAAGTTGAGCTTACCGGTGATTTTACAAAAGTGGATTCGACAGAAACCAAAAAAGGCTCGGCAAAATGCTCTTTAAAATTCACACTCAATAAAGAAACCGGCACTTTGAAGGTTAACAATACACTTAAACTGCTTACTCCGGCTGAAGAAACAAAGACACCGGAGGAAACAAAACCGACAGAAGAGACAAAAAACGATGATAATAAAACAGTTACACCGATAGCTTTTGAAGATGTTGCAGACGGCGCATACTATGCAAATGCTGTTAAGTGGGCAATTGAGAAAAATATCACCAAAGGTACAAGCGATACAACATTCTCGCCCGATGACACATGTACAAGAGCGCAGATTTTAACATTCCTCTGGCGTGCGGTAGGCTCGCCCAAGGCAACAATCGAAAATCCTTTCGCGGACCTCAAGATAAGTGATTATTTTTATGATGCGGCTCTTTGGGCATATCAAAAGGGTATGGTTTCGGGTGATAAATTCGAAGGCAATACTCCTTGTACAAGAGCTTCAACAGTAGTTTATCTCTGGAAAAATGTAGATGAGCCGGAAGCTCAGACTTTAGATGTATTCAGTGATGTTAGTGCTCATTCGGATTATGCGGAAGCGGTTTCGTGGGCAGTTACAAACGGAGTTACAAGCGGTGTTTCAGATACCGAATTTGCACCGGATGCAATTTGCTCAAGAGGTCAAATAGTAACTTTCCTTAACAGGGCTATTAAAAACTGATTAAAGATATAAAAAAGGCAGCTAACGGCAGTCCTTAATAAAACAGCGATAATGTTTCAGCGAAATGGCATAGTATTTTCTATACCGTTTCGCTGTTTTGTTTTGCGAGTAACAAGTTAAGCGAATTTGATTTTGAATTATTGGGAATATTTCAAAATCTTTTTTTTATACGAAAGTAATTCAGATAAAAAACAGATGAGCCATTGACAAAAATAAAAATGTATGCTATAATTAATATGCGTATTAATTTGTAAAGGAGAATTGCGTGTGTTATGCGAAAAGATGGAATTAAAACAAGAAATAAAATCCTGACTGTCTGTGTCCGTTTGTTTTTGGAACAGGGTTATAAAAACACTTCAATTACACAGATTACAGAAGATGCAGGCATTACAAGGGGTAGCTTTCAAAACTTCTTTCCGACAAAGGACGCTGTTTTAATGGAACTCGTGAAAACGATATTCGATGGACAATTTGATGTTGCGAGAAGCATTGTCGGAGATAATTTGCCGCCGGTATATGTCTATGCCGTTGAAACAGCGATACAGCTTACCCTCACCGAACTTAACGAAAGTTTGAGAGAAATATATATCGCATCATATACTCTTGCGGATACGGTGGAATATATCTATCTTCAAACTACAGAGGAACTCGTGCAAATATTTGGCAAAAACTTTCCTGAATATACTGAATGTGAATTCTATGAAATGGAAATTGGCACATCGGGGCTTATGCGCAGTTATATGGCAAGGAAATGCGATATTCATTTTCCGCTCGAACATAAGATAAGTCGCTTTTTGACGGCGGCAATGCGTGTCTATAAGGTCTTGGAAGAAGAGCAGGAAAGGGTGCTTGACTTTGTTGCTGCATTGGATATAAAGGCGATTTCTACCGAGGTTATGTATAAACTGTTTGCAATGTTGGAAATGAAATATGATTTTAAGCTGTCGTCTGATGGCAGAACGGAGGAATAGAAAATGAAAAAAATATTAACTGCATTTTTGGTATCGGTTTTGGCATTTTGCGGAACATTAGCATATGCAAACGGAGAAATGTCAGAAACCCATAGTCACTGTATCTGCGGAGTGAGTGATTGTACGGAAAATCACGAAGAAACAGTAAATTGGCAGGCATGGAATGGTGATACCGATGTCGGTACGGTAGGCGATACCTCTAAAACAGCGATATATTTATATTTAGAAAAAAATGTTACCATAACGAGTACACTCAATATTTCTAATGTCACCGTATATCTTTGCCTTAACGGCAAGACACTTACGATAGATAACACGGGAAATCCGGCTGTCTCTGTTGGAGTAAACCAAAAGTTTGTACTTTGTGACTGCAAAAATACGGGTAAAATTACGGGTGCAAAGGGATCTGCGAAAAAAATCACCACACAGTTCGGTGCAGTAAACTGTCAATCGGGCAGTAATTTTGTTATGTACGGCGGCAGTATATCGAATAACACAGTTGAGGAAGCAAACGGCGGAGGTATTTTTGTAAACGGCGGTACATTTACTATGTACGGCGGTTCGGTCAATAACAACAAAGCACCAAACGGTTCGGGCGGTGCAATTTCTGTGGAAAACGGCAAAATTTATACATATGGCGGCGAGATGAAGAATAATAGTGCAATAAACGGCGGGGCTATACATCTTAAGGGCAGTACAGAGGGTGAAATCCGCAATATAAAAGCGGATAGCAATACTGCGACAGGCGGCGAAAATTGTATGGGAGGAGCAATTTTTACCGAAACAGGCGGCTTAATACAAATTCATGATGTTGAATTAAGCAACAACAAAGCGATAAAAGGCGGTGGAATTTATCTTAAAGGTACTGTGAACAATATTTATACAAAAATATATAACGTCAATATACACGATAACTCTGCTACCGGCAATGGCGGTGGTATTTTTCTCGACGGCAACGGCACAAGCAACCAGACTACTTGCATATATGATAGCGAAATATCTGTTAATGATTCCGGCAATAACGGCGGTGGAATTTTTGCAACATCGGATGCTATGTTTAATTTATATGGAGGCACTATCAGCGGTAACACTTGTGCAGGAAGCGGAGGCGGTATCCGTGCGGCAAGCAGCACGTATTTAATTATTGCTGACTACCAAAACCCCGTTTACATAAATGGAAATAGGGCATGCGACGGAGGCGGTATTTCCACAGCCGCCAATGCGATTCAGCTCATCGGGCAATGTGAAATTGAGGGCAACACTGCAACAAACCGAGGTGGCGGTGTGTATGTAAACCGCAGTGCTATGTTTCTGTTGTTTAACCAAGCCATGATAACAAAGAACACGGCTTCGCAAGGCGGTGGAATTTACTTAAATAAAGACGATACCGGACGTGAACTTGAAATCTTAGGAGGCACAACGATAATCGGAAACACCTCGTCTGATAATGGCTCGGCAAATAATCTCTATCTCAATAATGGTAGAATGTTCCAATTTCGCAAAGGCATGACGGGCACTGAAAAAGTCGGAGTGTCCGTAAGTGAAATCCCAACGTTTTCTAATCCGGTGGATATAGAATATGTGTTTGATGAAGAGTGGCACGACGCGGCTGGCGACCGTTCAAGCCTCATAATACCGGACAATGACGATTACAAAGTTATATACAAAAATGATAAGCATTGGCTCATTCCTAAAACGTCACTGACGCTGAGCGCAGACAAAATATCTGTTTCAAACCTCGACAAACCGGCTGTTTTGTTTGCGGCAAGCTATGACAGAAATAGACTTTTGGATATAAAGACAGTGCCGCTTGACAGTATAGAAAAAACATATGTTGACATTTCTCAAATTGGCTTAAATACGATAGATGCAACAAAAATAGTAGCTTTCCTGTGGGATAGTAAAATGATTCCGCTTTGCGACAAAGCGCATCAGCTGAAATAACCGCATAAAACGAGGCTTTTTCGTCTTCTAAATGGCGACATATCGGTGCAGACATTTTGAGAACCAATCCGAACATACGAAAACACGCATACCACCTTAAAAAGTGATATGCGTGTTTTTTTGGTAACTTTGCTTGACGGTCTTGTTGATGTTACGTTTTATCAATGACCGGAAAATACATCCCTTTTTGCATAAAAAATGGTGATGCAATTCATTACATCACCATTTCAGAAGTCAATTTGAATTTGTTATTTTGTGAGTCTTTGAGTATCCAATGCAATCATCAGTTCTTCGTTTGTCGGAATTACAAGTGTTTTAACCGAAGCACCGTCTGCCGTTACATCAACAGCCTCACCGCGCGCTTTATTAAGCTCGGGATTGATTTTAATGCCCATAAATCCGAGATTTTCGACTATCTTGGCACGGATAGCGCCGTCGTTTTCACCGATACCCGCAGTGAATACAACTGCATCAACACCGCCCATAGCAGCGGCATATGCGCCGATGAGCTTTGTTACGCTGTATGTGAACATATCCAAAGCAAGCTGTGCGCGCTCGTTTCCGTTGTCAGCTGCTTGTGACAAGTCACGGAAGTCACTGCTTATTCCCGAAATTCCGAATACTCCGGATTGCTTGTTCATAAGGGTGTCAACTTCTTTAGCATCCATGCCCGCATTGTTTATAAGGAAGGTTACAACTGCCGGGTCCATAGAGCCTGTTCTTGTTCCCATTACAACACCGTCAAGGGGAGTAAAGCCCATTGATGTGTCTACACATTTGCCGTGGTCTACAGCACTTACCGAAGAGCCGTTACCCAAATGACATGTGATAATTTTTAAATCTTCAATCGGCTTACCGAGCATTTTTGCAGCTTCCTGTGATACAAATTTGTGGCTTGTTCCGTGAAAACCGAATTTTCTTATTTTATATTTTTCATAATATTCATAGGGAAGAGCATACATATATGCTTTAGCAGGCATGGTTTGATGAAATGCTGTATCGAATACCGCAACCTGAGGTACTCCGGGCATATTTTTTTCACATGCTTCAATTCCTGTGATATTGGGCGGATTGTGCAAGGGAGCAACAGGGATACACATTTTGAGTGCTTCCATAACTTTTCCGTCTATAACGCAGGAATCGGCAAAGTATTCGCTTCCGTGTACAACTCTGTGACCGACAGCACCGATTTCATCCATTGATTTAATTACTCCGTATTCTTCGTTTGTTAAAGCTTCGAGTACCATGCGGATAGCATCAGAGTGATCTTCCATTACGCTTTCTATTTTTTCGCTTATGCCTTTTACGAGATTTTTATGCTGAAGATTTGAGCCTGCAATTCCTATTCTTTCGCAAAGTCCTTTTGCCATAACGGTCATGCTGTCCATATCGATAAGCTGATATTTAAGCGATGAACTTCCGGCGTTGATAACCAAAATTTTCATTTATATATCTTCCTTTCAAAAATTATACGATTTTTGTTTATTTGCCTTGTGCTTGTACACATGTGATTGCGACAACACCGACAATGTCTTCTGCCGAGCAGCCTCTTGAAAGGTCATTTATCGGCATTGCAATACCTTGAGTGACAGGTCCGTAAGCTTCTGCTTTTGCAAGTCTTTGAACAAGCTTGTATCCAATGTTTCCGGCATCAAGGTCAGGGAATACCAAAACGTTTGCTTTACCTGCAACAGGTGAGCCGGGTGCTTTTGATTCTCCTACAGACGGAACAATTGCTGCATCGAGCTGAAGCTCTCCGTCAACCTTCAATTCGGGATTGTTTGCTTTGCATATAGCAGTTGCCTCAACAACCTTATCAACATCGGCATGCTTTGCACTGCCCTTTGTCGAATGTGAAAGCATTGCAACGATAGGCTCTTTTTCAGCAAGAAGTTCAAAAGATTCAGCCGAGCATGCGGCAATTGCTGCAAGCTTTTCGGGATCGGGGTTTTGCTCAAGACCGCTGTCCGCAAAAATAAATGTTCCGTTAGCACCGTATTCACAATCCGGAACAACCATAAGAAAGAATGCGGAAACCAATCTTACTCCGGGTTTGGTTTTGATAATCTGCAAACTGGGACGGAGGGTATTTGCCGTAGAATGGCATGCACCCGATACAACGCCGTCTGCATCTCCCGCTTTAACCATAAGGCAGGCATAATACATATAATCGCCGAGAGCTGTTTTCTTAGCGTCCTCATATGTAAGTCCCTTTGCTTTTCTGAGTTCAACAAAAAGATTAAGATATTCTTCGGTTTTTTCGTAGGTGAACGGATTAATAATCGTTGCCTTTGAAATGTCCAGACCTTTGCTGTTCTTTTCGATTTCTTCGGGAGTACCGATGACGATAAGGTTTGCAATATCCTCTTTTAAAATCTGCTCCGCCGCTTCAAAAGTTCTTCTGTCCATTGATTCGGGAAGGATAATTGTTTTTTTATCAACCTTTGCTCTTTCCTTAATTCTGTCAATAAATGCACTCATTTTAAAATTCTCCTTATAAAATTTTTTTCACACCTTTTATTATAATACTTTTTTTGCCATTTTTCAAGGGTACAATCAAAAATTTTTCAGGAAATTTATGTCGAAATTTATATAAATAATGTTTGCATTTTTGGTTAAAACCATGTATAATTAAGTAAGACAGATAAAAAAGAGGAGTTGACGGACGGCATGAGGATAATGGGCATTGATTACGGTGACAGCCGAATAGGCATAGCAATGAGCGATTTGATGGGGTGGACGGCACAGGGAATACGAACTGTCCCGAATAGGGGCGAGAAAAAAGCTTTGGAAGAAATAAAAACAATTATTGACGAATACCGCCCCGAAAAAGCAGTAATAGGCTTGCCGAAAAATATGGACGGAAGCGAGGGTTTTCGAGCCGAAGCTACGTATAAATTTGCGGAGAGCATGAAGACAATTTTTGACGGTGAAATAATATTCTGGGACGAAAGACTTTCGACTGTTGCGGCGGAACAAATTTTGAAAAGTACGGAAACTTTCGGAAAAAAACGCAAAAAAGTTTTGGACACCGTTGCTGCATCTCTTATACTTGAGGGATATTTGAACAGTATAAAAAAATAATTGAAAACAAAAACGGGAGTGTGATACATTGTGACATTACAGCAGATTTTTTATGCTATTACAATATCGGACTACGGCTCTATGAACAAAGCGGCAGAAGCACTTTTTATATCTCAGCCGACGCTTACCAATGCGGTAAAGGAATTGGAAAACGAAGTCGGAATTAATATTTTTAACCGCAGCGGCAAAGGAGTTGTACCAACGCAGGAGGGCGAAGAATTTTTAACATATGCGCGCCAGCTTTACCAGCAATATGAGCTTTTGATGAATAAGTATACCGGCGGGGGAAATATAAAGAGAAAATTCGGGGTATCCTCACAGCATTATTCTTTTGCGGTAAAAGCATTTGTTGAGACTGTAAAGAAGTTCGGAACTTTAAATTATGAATTTGCGATGAGAGAGTGTAAAACATCGGAGGTTATAACCGATGTAGGTACTTTAAAAAGCGAAATAGGAATTTTGTATGTAAATGATTTTAATAGAAAAATTATAAACAAATTTTTGAATGATAATGAGCTTGAATTTCATGAGCTGATAAAATGTAAAGCATATGTATATATTTGGAAAAATCATCCGCTGGCAAAGAAAAAAACAATCGGACTTTCTCAGCTTGCCGATTATCCGTGTCTTTCTTTCGAACAAGGGGATAAAGGCTCTTTCTATTTTGCGGAGGAGATATTAAGTACAAATGAATACCCGAGAATTATAAAAGCTACCGACCGTTCGACCATGCTTAATTTGATGGTCGGGTTGAACGGCTACACATTGTGCTCCGGAATCATCTGTGAGGAATTAAACGGAAGTGATTACATTGCTGTCCCTTATGAATCAGATGATGAAAATCCGAACGCGGCAATGGAAATAGGCTACATAATAAAGAAAAAACATATTTTAAGCAAAATAGGAAATACGTATATAGATGAAGTTACAAAGTACCTTATGAATGTTAAATCAGTATAAGAGATGATGAGAAAAAGTCCTATCCCCTCAAAAAAGGAGTTGTTTAAAAAGTCGGTTGACTTTTTAAACAGCTCCTTTTTACATCCATTTTTACAAATCCGCTATTCAAGTTCAAATGCACCGGTATAAAGCTGATAATATTTGCCCTTTTGAGCAATCAGTTCTTCGTGGCTTCCGCGCTCGATTATATGACCGTGATCCAAAACCATAATAACATCGGCGTTTTTGACCGTAGAAAGTCTGTGGGCGATAACAAAAACAGTGCGTCCTTTCATAAGGGAATCCATGCCTTTTTGAACTATTGCTTCCGTTCTGGTGTCAATGCTTGAAGTTGCCTCGTCAAGAATCATAACAGGGGGGTCGGCAACTGCTGCACGTGCGATGGAAATAAGCTGTCTCTGTCCTTGCGAAAGTCCGTCTCCGCTGCCTGATATTACGGTGTTATAGCCGTCGGGGAGCATACGTATGAAATCGTCGGCATTTGCAAGCTTTGCGGCTGCGTAGACTTCTTCGTCGGTTGCGTCAAGATTGCCGTAACGAATGTTTTCCATTACCGTTCCGGTAAATAAATTAACATCCTGCAAAACTATTCCGAGAGAATGTCTTAAATCAGGCTTTTTAATCTTGTTAATATTAATGTCGTCATATCTGATTTTTCCGTCGGCAATATCATAAAATCTGTTTATAAGATTTGTAATTGTGGTTTTGCCCGCGCCGGTTGCTCCGACAAACGCAATTTTTTGGTGAGGTTTTGCGTATAAATCGATATTATGAAGAATGGTCTTTCCTTCCTCATATCCGAAATCGACATCAAAGAATTTTACATCTCCGATAAGCTCGGAATATGTTATACTTCTGTCGCTGTGGGGATGCTTCCATGCCCATACACCTTCTTTTGTCCTTGTCTCATACGCATTTCCGTGTTTATCAGTATCAATTTTAACTAAGGTAACATATCCGTTGTCCTCTTCACTCGGCTCGTCAAGGAGCTCAAAAATCCTCTCAGCTCCGGCAAGCGCCATAACAATAGCGTTAAGCTGCTGTGAAATTTGACCTATCGGCTGGGTAAAGCTTTTTGAAAGCATCAGAAAAGAAGAAATTTTTCCGACAGTCATAAGCCCTGTACCGCTCAATGCGAGCAGACCGCCTATAGCGGCGATAAGAACATATTGCAGATTTCCGATATTACCCATTATAGGCATAAGGATGTTGGCATATTTATTGGCTTCGGTTGCGTCATTGCACAATTCTTCGTTAAGCTCGTTGAATTTTTCTTTCGCTTCATCTTCGTAGCAAAATACTTTAACAACTTTTTGACCGTTTATCATTTCCTCGATATATCCGTTTACCGTGCCGAGAGTACGCTGCTGCTTTATAAAATATTTTGCGGAGTTTCCGCCGATTTTTTTCGTTACCTGCGTCATTACAAAAACCGTAACAAGCACAAGGCAGGTAAGAGGTATACTCAGCGATACCATGGAACAAAAGACCGCGACAATACTGATTAATGAAGCAAATGTCTGAGGAATACTCTGCGAAATCATTTGACGGAGAGTATCGGTATCGTTTGTATAGTAACTCATTACGTCACCGTGAGTATGAGTATCAAAATACTTTATTGGCAATGTTTGCATATGCGAAAACATATCGTCTCTTATTTTTTTGAGTACGCCCTGCGATATTATAACCATGATGTAACTATAAAGCCATGCGCTTAATATACCCGCAAGGAATATTGCACCCATTTTTGTGAGTGTGTTAAAAAGCTGTGTAAAGTCCGGTGCTGTTTCGGTGAGCAGCGGGGTTATATAATCATCGATAAGCGTTTGAAGAAATAAAGAGCCTGCAACGCTTGCAACCGAGCTGATTATAATACAGACAAATACAATTGCAAATTGAATTTTATATCGGCTTGCAATATAGGACATAAGTCTTTTCGCTGTTTGCACGGGATTTTTTGATTTCCCCGGGTTTTTGTTATTAATCCTCATCCGAATCGCCTCCTGTCTGAGAATAATAAACTTCGCGGTATATTTCGTTGCTTTCGAGAAGTTCTTCGTGAGTTCCGAAAGCGTCCACTTTTCCGTTGTCCATTACTATTATTCTGTCGGCATCCGAAACCGAGGAAATCCTCTGTGCAATAATTATTTTTGTCGTTTCGGGAATGTATTCCGAGAATGCTTTTCGGATAAGCGCGTCGGTTTTTGTGTCAACCGCACTGGTGGAGTCGTCCAAAATGAGTATTTTCGGCTTTTTCAGCAGTGCGCGGGCAATACAAAGTCTTTGTTTCTGACCGCCGGAAACATTTGTACCGCCTTGTTCGATATAGGTGTCGTAGCCCTTTGGAAATTCCCTGATAAAATCATCAGCCTGTGCAAGCCTGCAGGCTTCGATAAGTTCATCATCCGTTGCATGTTTGTTTCCCCAGCGTAAGTTTTCTTTTATTGTTCCGGAGAAAAGTACATTTTTCTGGAGTACCATTGCAACCGAGTTTCTTAAAGCTTCAATGTCGTATTCTTTAACATTTTTTCCGCCTACCGAAAGAGTGCCGTCAGTAACTTCGTAAAGGCGGGGAATAAGCTGAACGAGGGTTGATTTTGAAGTTCCCGTTCCGCCTACTATTCCGATTGTTTCACCGGAATTGATTTTTAAATTGATATTTTTAAGGCACAGCTTGTTCATATCATTTTTATAGCTGAAGCTTACATTGTCAAATTCTATCGATCCGTCTTTTATTTCTTCTATCGGATTTTCGGGATTTGTTATATTTGCATTTTCCGAAAGAACTTCATCAATTCTTTCAGCGGAAGCACGTGAAATAATAATCATAACAAATATCATCGAAAGCATCATAAGACTCATAAGAATTTGCATTGTGTATGAAAATAAGCTTGTGAGCTCGCCTGTTCTGAGAGCAGTTTCATGCGTTGTGACAATTATTTTTGCACCGAACCAAGACAGAAGCAGCATGCAGGTGTATATTGAAAACTGCATGAGAGGGGCATTGATTGTAAGCAATTTTTCCGCTTTGGAAAAAAGCTTGTAAATTCTGTCGGATACGGAGTTGAATTTTTTTATTTCGTGTTCTTCGCGGACAAAAGATTTTACAACACGTATTCCGCGCAGGTTTTCCTGAACAACATTGTTGAGTTTATCGTATGTTTTGAAAACTGTTTCGAAAATAGGATGTACGTGGGTTATTATTAAAAATAAACCTATACCGAGAATGGGGACTATGATAAGAAATATTGTAGCCATTTTAATATTTATCAGTGCTGTCATGCAAAAAGAAAAAATGAGCATGAAAGGTGCTCTTACCGCAATACGTATTATCATCTGGTATGCGTTTTGCAGATTGGTAACATCGGTGGTAAGCCTTGTTACAAGCCCGGAGGCAGAAAATTTATCAATGTTTGAAAAGGAAAATGTCTGCACTCGTTCATACATATCTTTTCTTAAATTTTTTGCAAATCCCGCCGATGCGATTGCGGCATATTTTCCGGACAGTGCCCCGAAAGTGAGGGATAATAAGGCAAGAACAACAAGCAAAAGTCCGGTTATGATAATATGTGCGGAGTTGTTTGCCGCTATTCCTTCGTCTATAATGCTTGCCATAAGTGTGGGTATGAAAACTTCTATTATAACCTCAAGTGTTACGAACAACGGGGATAGAAGAGAAGGCTTTTTATACTCACGTATACATTTTGTAAGTCGCTTTATCATTTTGCAATCATTCCTTCCTGTTTTTAGATAAAACTCCCGCCGGAGCGGTTTTTGTATATGAGCATTATTTCCATTATAACACTTTTAAAAATTTCGGTCAATCGTTTTTAAACTTTATTAATATATTATTTACATTTTTTGTTTTTTTAATGAAATAGACAATATTATGTCTCAAATAAATTGGTTATTTTTAAAAAATAATAAAATTTGTAAAAATTTTCGGTTTACTATTGTACTTTTGATGAAAATACTGTATAATAAACAAGATAGGATATAATTGTTTGAAATTTATCGGAGGCAGTTTTAGATGTTCAATATAGTTTTGGTTGAGCCGGAAATTCCTCAAAATACCGGCAATATTGCAAGAACGTGTGCCGCTACGGGCTCAAAGCTCCATATTGTAAAGCCGATGGGATTTGCGGTGGATGATAAAAAATTAAAAAGAGCCGGTCTTGATTACTGGCATCTTTTGGGAATACAATATTACGAAAATCTGGCGGATTTTTTTGAAAAGACAAAGGGCGGGCGGTATTTTTATTCGACTACAAAGGCCCCGAATACATATACGGAGGTAAACTTTGAAGACGGAGATTTTATACTTTTCGGAAAGGAAACAAAAGGACTTCCGGAGGAACTCTTACATGAAAACAAAGAAATCTGCATAAGAATACCGATGATAGGCGAGTCAAGAAGTTTGAATTTGTCAAATTCGGTTGCGATAGTTGTTTATGAAGCACTTCGTCAAAACAGCTTTGAAAAGCTTTTGGCTGAGGGTAAGCTTACAAAATATGATTGGTAAAACGGAGGACATTATGGCTGATATAAAAATATTTGTGGATACTTCGGCGGATATGCCGGAAGAAATAAGAAAAAAATATGATATAGGCATTATACGGTTTTTAACGCTTTTCGGTGAAAAATCGTATGTTTCGGGTGTTGATATTACAAACGAAGAATTTTACGAAAAAATCAAGAATGAGGGAATAATGCCGACAACCTCACAGACACCGTATGCAGATATGTTCGATATTTTAAAATCGGAAAGCGAAAAGCATGATACGGTAATATATTTTACAATATCATCAAAAGGAAGCGGACAAAACCATACCGCACATATGGTTGCAGATGAAATAAAAGAAGAAAATCCCGATGCAGATATACGAATTGTAGACAGTATGACATATTCGGTATATATAGCCTCGGCAGCTGTTTATGCCGCGCAGCTTCGCGATGAGGGAAAGAATGCGGACGAAATCATAAACGGATTTTTCGAATATATAAAAACCTGGGAGGTATATCTTATCGTAGGTGATTTAAAATATCTCCAAAAAGGCGGAAGAATAACAAAAACAGCGGCAATTGTCGGAAATCTTTTAGATATAAAGCCTGTTTTGACAATAAGAAACGGTTTGATTGAGCCACTCGACAAAATTCGCGGAAGCAAGAAATTAATAAAGAAAATAATAGCACTTATGAAGGATAATCCGAATTTTGATGAGGATAAAAACGAGTTTATAGTAATCGATTCCGACAAAGAAATCGGAAACAGTATGATAGAAGCACTTCGTGATGAATTCGGAGATATTAATATTACTATGTATTCGGAATTCGGACCGATAGTCGGAACGCATACAGGTCCGGGATGTCTGGCACTTTTATTTAAAATAAAAGGAGAATGAAAAATGAAATATATAGTTGTACTCGGAGATGGAATGGCAGATTATCCGATAGACAAATTCGGAGCGAAAACCGTATTGGAGGCGGCAAATAAGCCTAATATGGACTATATGGCAGCACGGGGGGAAGTCGGAATGGTAAAAACAGTTCTTGACGGAATGAAACCGGGCAGCGATGTTGCGAATTTGTCCGTTATGGGATATGATACAAGAAAATTCTACAGCGGCAGATCTCCCTTGGAGGCTGCAAGTATAGGAGTAAAGTTAAAGGATAACGATGTCACCTTCCGCGCAAATCTTGTCACGTTATCCGATGAAGAAAATTACAAAGACAAAACAATGATGGATTATTCGGCGGGGGAAATTTCAACGGAGGAAGCAAAGGAATTGATCGAAGCGGTTGAAAAAGAGCTTTGTACCGATATAATTCATTTTTATGCGGGTGTGAGCTACCGTCATCTTTTGGTTTGGGAGGGTGGCTCGACAAACGTTAAGCTGACTCCGCCGCATGATATATCGGATAAAAAAATAACCGACTTTCTTCCTAAAGGAGCGGGTGCGGATAAGCTTTTGGAATTAATGGAAAAAAGCGAAAAGATATTAAGAGAACATCCGGTCAATAAAAAAAGAATAAAAGAGGGTAAAAACCCAGCTACTTCAATATGGATTTGGGGCGAAGGAACGAAGCCGCAGCTTGAAAGCTTTGAAAAACTGTACGGATTAAAGGGCAGCGTAATATCAGCCGTTGATTTGATAAAAGGAATTGCAATATGCGCGGAAATGAACTCAATTGATGTTGAGGGTGCAAACGGCAATTATGATACTAATTATGAGGGAAAAGCAAATGCCGCGCTGAACGCGCTTAAAAACGGCAGTGATTTTGTTTATATTCATTTGGAGGGGCCGGATGAATGCGGACATCAGGGAAATGCGGACAACAAAAAACTTGCCGTTGAAAGAATTGACAAAAAAATCATAGGCTTTTTAAGAAAAGAACTTGACGGTACGCCGTATAAAATGCTTATATTGCCGGATCATCCGACTCCGGTAAAAATAAAAACTCATGTCAGTGACCCTATTCCGTATATAATATATAATTCTATTGACGAAAAGGAAAGCGGCGTAGAGTCTTATACCGAAAAGAATGCTGAGTCAACAGGAGTATTTGTTGAACTGGGTCACGAATTGATGAAGCATTTTCTTGATAAATAAACAGGATTTGGAGATGAGCGGAAATGAAGTTTAAAACCAACGGATGGCGCATAGCCGCTGCTGCGGTAATAATAGCCGGAATTGCTGTAGGAATTTATTTTCTGTTTCCGTATGCGCTTGAACTGCTAGGCTGGGGATTGAGCATATTTTTACCCTTTATACTCGGTTACTTATTTTCGCTTCTGATTAATCCGCTTGCGGATAAGCTGCAAAACAGGCTTAAGCTGCCGAGAGGGATTTCGGCCATTCTGGTTATAATTCTGACGGTAGGAATTGTCGGCGGAATTTTGACGGGAGTAATATGGAAAATTGTTTCGGAAGTAATAAGCCTTTACAGTCAGTATCCGAAAATATACAGTGACGCAGTTGCTTTGTGGGAGAGTATATCCGACAAATATTCTAAGCTGTACACCGTAATGCCCGATAATTTCAAAAGCTTATTTGATAATTTCGGGTCTCAGATTTCCGAGACCGTTACGGGATTTTTCGGAAAGACTCCGGTTGTGGAAAGAGCGGGAAATTTTGCAAAGTCGCTTCCCGGAATGTTTATAGCGCTTATTGTATTCTTTTTGTCACTTTATTTTATGGTTACCGATGCTGAGCTTGTCTCAAAAAAAATACATGAAATAGTGCCGTTGGCGGTACTTGAAAGATTGGCAGACATAAGGACGGAACTGAAAAAATATATGGGAGGATATGTCAGAGCGCAGTGCATTATTATGACTGTGGCTTTCTGCATATTGTTCATAGGTCTTACAATACTTCAAAAAGATTATGCTTTGCTGATAGCAATAGGAATAGCTGTTTTGGACGCACTGCCGTTTTTCGGCAGCGGAGCCGCTTTATGGCCGTGGGCATTGGTGAGCTTTCTTTCCGGCTCGGTGAAATCGGGCGTTGGTTTGGTTATTATTTATCTGATAATTATACTTACGCGCCAAACAATAGAACCTAAGCTTGTGAGCAGTAAAATCGGCCTGCATCCGATATTGACCTTGATGTCTATGTACGTAGGCTACAGAACATTTTCAATCGGCGGAATGATTTTGGGACCGATTACGCTTATGATAGTTATAAGCTTTTACAGAGCGGGCGTGTTTGACCCGATAATAAAAATGCTGAAAAATTTAGGCTTGTTTTTTAAGCATGAATTTGAACATATTAAGGCTATGTTTTCGGATTCGTCAAAGTGATGACATATGCCGCAAAATTAAGAGAGAGGATTTGAAAAAATGGAAAAATTCTACATTACAACCGCGATTGCGTATACTTCGCGCAAGCCGCATATCGGCAATACGTATGAGATAATATTGACCGACGCAATTGCGAGATATCACCGTTATATAGGAGACGATGTATTCTTTTTGACAGGAACGGACGAGCACGGACAGAAAATTCAGGAAATAGCGGAAAAAGAAGGCATTAAGCCTAAAAAATACGTTGACAGAATTGCCGGGCAGATAAAGGATATTGCTGATTTGCTTAATATCAGTTATGATAAATTTATTCGTACGACAGACGACTATCATGTCGAAGCGGTTCAGAAAATATTTAAAAAGCTTTATGACCAGGGAGATATTTATAAAAGCGAGTATGAGGGGTGGTACTGTACTCCGTGTGAATCCTTTTGGACGGAAACTCAGCTTAAAGACGGCAAGTGTCCCGACTGCGGCAGAGAAGTGAAAAAGACAAAGGAAGAAGCGTATTTCTTCAAAATGAGTAAATATCAGGACAAGCTTATGAAGTATATTGAAGAAAATCCCGAGTTTATTCAGCCGGAATCCCGCAAAAAAGAAATGGTGAATAATTTCTTAAAGCCGGGACTTCAGGATTTGTGCGTTTCAAGAACAAGCTTTAACTGGGGAATACCGGTAACCTTTGACAATAAGCATGTCATTTATGTGTGGATTGACGCACTTTCAAATTATATCACCGCACTCGGATATTCACCGGATTGCAAAGGTGAACTGTATAAAAAGTATTGGCCTGCCGATGTTCACATAATAGGCAAGGATATTTTAAGATTTCATACCATATACTGGCCTATTATGCTGATGGCACTTGGTGAGCCGCTTCCGAAGCAAGTGTTCGGACATCCGTGGATGCTTTTCGGTGAGGAGAAGATGTCTAAATCAAGAGGCAATGTAATATATGCGGAGGACTTGGTGAGACACTTCGGTGTTGATGCGGTAAGATATTATTCGCTGCACGAAATGCCGTTTGCGCAGGACGGAACAATCACATACGATACTTTTATTACGCGCTTTAATTCCGATTTGGCAAATACGCTCGGAAATCTCGTCAACAGAACGGTTGCAATGCTTAATAAATATTTCGGCGGCGTGATAGGCTCAAAGAACAATTCGGGAGAATTTGACGATGACCTCAAAAAGACGGCTATAGAAACGGTTTCAGCAGTGGGCGAGAAGATGAAAACATTCCATATTGCCGACAGCCTGGATGAAATCTGGAAAATCGTTGACCGCGCAAATAAATATATTGATGAAACAATGCCGTGGGTTTTGGCAAAAAATGACGATACTAAGCCGAGGCTCGAGACAGTGCTTTATAACCTTGCGGAAACGATAAGGATAATTGCATCGCTGCTGTCTCCGTTTATGCCGGCAACGGCTGCGGCAATTGCGGAGCAAATAGGCAATCCGGATATATCATACGAAAGTATTAAAACGTTCGGATTATTGAAAGAAGGGAGCAAGACTGCCGAAGCAAAGCCGCTGTTCCGGAGAATAGATATGGAGAAAAAGCTTGAAGAGCTTGCGGAGGAAAATAAACCGCAGATAAATATTGCTTCGTTTAAGGATTATATAGAATTTGAAGATTTTGAAAAGCTTGATATAAGAGTAGGAAAAGTTATAGAATGTGAAAAGGTTAAAAAATCCGAAAAGCTTCTTCGCTTTACACTTGAGGTTGGAAGTGAAACAAGACAGATTTTGTCCGGAATATCGAAATATCATACTCCGGAAGAGCTTATCGGTAAAAATGTGATATTTATCGCAAATCTTAAACCGAGAAAAATTATGGGGCTTGAATCCTGCGGAATGATACTTTCCGCGGAATTTGAAGACGGACTTACCGCGCTTACGACAATAAAAGACATACAATCGGGCGCAGAAATTGTATAATAACAGAAAGGATATATAATAATGAGAGTTTCAAAAATGTTGTTGCCGACGCTTCGTGAGGTACCGTCGGATGCTGAAATTAAAAGTCATCAGCTTATGCTGCGTGCAGGTTATATAAGAAAGCTTGCGACGGGAATTTATTCTTATCTGCCTCTCGGCATAAGAACCTTGCAAAAGGTTGAAAAGATTATCCGTGAGGAAATGGACAGAGCCGGTGCACAGGAATTGCTGATGGCGGCACTTTTGCCGGCAGAAGCATATCAGGCTTCAGGAAGATGGGAAGTTTTCGGAGATAATATGTTTAAACTGAAAGACAGAAACGAACGTGATTTTTGTTTAGGACCTACGCATGAAGAGCTTTTTACACAGACTGTAAAAAATGAAGTGCGTTCATATAAAGAATATCCGATGACTCTTTATCAAATACAGACAAAATACAGAGATGAAGCGCGTCCGCGTTTCGGAATTATGAGAAGCCGTGAATTTATAATGAAGGACGCATACAGCTTTGACCGCGACAATGCGGGGTTGGACGAATCCTATAAGAAAATGTACGACGCGTATTGCAGAATATTTACGCGTCTCGGATTGGATTTCACAATAGTTGATGCGGATTCGGGTGCTATGGGCGGAAGCGGCTCACAGGAATTTATGGTAAAATCACCGGTAGGTGAGGACGGAATAGCGTATTGTGATGCGTGCGGATATGCAGCAAATTATGAAAAAGCGCAATGTATTCCCGAACAGAAAGAATTTGACACCGAAGAAAAGGCAATGGAAAAAGTTGCAACTCCGGATGTACATACGATTGAGGAACTTGTAGGATTTTTCCAAACCGAGCCGTATGTATTTGCAAAAACAATTATTTATAAAGCAGACGATAAATACATTGCAGCAATGGTCAGAGGTGACCGTGAAATAAATGAAGTAAAGCTGAAAAATCTTGTCGGATGTATGGACGATTTAGAGCTTGCCGAGCCGTTTATGGTAAGAAAGCTTACAAACGCCGAGGTGGGTTTTGCGGGTCCTGTCGGACTTGATGTAGACGTTTATGTCGATTTGGAAGTAATGGAAATGAAAAACTTCATAATCGGTGCGAATGATACGGGTTATCATTATAAAAACGTAAATGTGGGACGTGATTTTACTCCGTTTAAGGTTGCCGACATAAGAGTGATTACCGACGGAGACAAATGCCCGAAATGCGGACAGCCGATTAAAACCGCGCAGGGAATAGAGGTCGGACATATATTTAAGCTCGGAACAAAATATTCCGATGCACTCGGACTTTCGTACACAGACGAGTCCGGCGAAGATAAAGTCGTTGTTATGGGATGTTACGGAATTGGTGTTACGCGCTGTATCGCGGCGGCAGTTGAACAAGGATGTGATGATAACGGAATGATACTTCCGGTATCTATAGCGCCTTATCACGCTATTGTAATCCCGGTAAATACAAAAGAGCCGCAGCAGGTTGAGCTTGCGGAAAAAATATATGAAAAATTGCAGGAGGAGGGAATAGAAACACTTATCGATGACAGAAGCGAAAGATGCGGAGTTAAATTTAAGGATGCAGACCTTATCGGAATACCTGTAAGAATTGTTGTCGGTAAAAAGGCAGCCGAGGGTATAGTGGAATTTAGAAAACGTACCGATGAAGCTTCGGTTGATATGCCTGTTGATGAGGCTGTGGAGAAAGTTATTTCATATATAAAATCAAACATTTAGTGAATTGTAATAATTTTTATAAGGATGTGGCAAAATGAATAAGGTAGAGCAGCTTAACGAGTGGATAAGCCAAAGTAAGCATACTGTCTTTTTCGGCGGTGCGGGTGTTTCTACGGAAAGCGGTATTCCGGATTTCAGAAGCGTGGACGGATTATATAATCAAAAATACGATTATCCGCCGGAGGTTATTTTGTCACATTCTTTTTTCTCTGCACATCCAAAGAAATTTTATGAATTTTACAGGGATAAAATGATTTTTAAAAATGCCAAGCCGAATAAAGCACATACAGTGCTTGCCGAAATGGAGAAAAAAGGTAAACTTAAAGCTGTTATTACGCAAAATATAGATGGGCTTCACAGAGCGGCGGGAAGTAATATCGTTCTGGAGTTACATGGGTCGGTGTATAGAAATTATTGCATAAAATGCGGAAAATCCTATGACATTGATGTAATAGAAAATTCCGACAGTGTTCCGCATTGCAGCTGCGGAGGTATTATAAAGCCGGATGTTGTGCTTTACGAAGAACAGCTTGATTCTTATATTCTGGATATGTCGATTGCATATATTCAGGCGGCAGAGCTTTTAATCGTCGGCGGAACATCTCTTACCGTTCAGCCGGCGGCAAGTCTTTTGTACAATTATATGGGAAACAAGCTTGTGCTGATTAATAAGTCGCCGACGCCTATGGACAGCAAAGCGGATTTGCTGATAACAGAGCCTATCGGAGAGGTATTCGGTAAGTTAAAGATATAAAAAGTTCGCCGATTTTAAGGCGGCTTTTTAAGAAAGGACGCTTATGAATATTGGCGAAAAGGCATTAAAAAAGCATTATGAGTGGAGAGGTAAAATAGAAATAAAGTCAAGAGCTTCAGCATCAACAGATGACGAGCTTGCAATGGCATATACGCCCGGAGTTGCCGAGGCGTGCCTTGAAATAGAAAAAAATTCGGATAAATCTTTTGAGTTAACGAGGCGGTGGAACACCGTTGCGGTAGTAACGGACGGCTCGGCTGTTCTCGGATTGGGAAATATAGGCGCAGAGGCAGGCATGCCTGTTATGGAAGGCAAATGTGTTCTTTTTAAGGAATTTGCCGATGTGGATGCTTTTCCGATATGTATAAAGTCGCAAGAGGTTGACGAAATTGTGAAAACGGTGTATAATATATCGGGAGGATTCGGCGGAATAAATCTCGAAGATATATCGGCGCCGAGGTGCTTTGAAATAGAAAAAAAGCTTAAAAAGCTTTGCAATATACCTGTTTTTCATGATGATCAGCACGGTACGGCGATTGTTCTTGCCGCGGCATTGTTAAACGCTTTAAAGCTTTCGGAAAAGAAGCTTGATGAAGTAAAGATTGTCATAAGCGGAGCAGGTTCGGCGGGAATTGCAATAGCAAAGCATTTGTTGAGACTGGGAGCAAAAAATATAATTGCCTGCGGAAGCAAGGGAATTATATGCGAGGGTGATAAAAGTGTAAACCCTGCACAGCAGGAGCTTGCAAGCTTTACAAACCGCGGGAAAATTAAAGGCGGTTTAAAAGAAGCGATGGAAAATGCCGATGTTTTTGTCGGTGTATCGGTTTCGGGCATTGTCTCAAAAGAAATGGTTAAATCCATGGCGGACAAGCCGATAGTATTTCCGATGGCAAATCCTGTTCCGGAAATAATGCCGCATGAAGCAAAAGAAGCGGGAGCTTATATTGTCGGAACGGGCAGGTCTGATTTTGATAATCAAATCAATAACGTGCTTGCTTTTCCGGGGATTTTCCGCGGGGCACTTGATGTACGGGCAAAGGACATTAATGAAGAAATGCAGATTGCCGCATCTTACGCAATTGCGGAGCTTGTAAGCGAAAGTGAGCTTAGAGAGGATTATATTCTCCCGAAAGCATTTGATAAAAGAGTGGGTAAAGCTGTTGCCGATGCGGTGAGCGCGGCGGCTGAAAAAAGCGGTGCGGCACGCATCTAAATTAGTTACGAAAGGAAAATTTATATGACAGAGCTTGAAAAGGATTTTGATAAAATTATTGACGAGTGTTCGTCTCTTTTTGAAAAAAAATTAAAAGACTACGGACCTACGTGGCTGTTTTTCAGAAATATTTCACTTGTTGACCAGCTTTGGATAAAAGCAAAGAGAATTTCTGTTTTGGAGGAAAACAACGATGATACGTTGGTAGGCGAAGGCAGAAAGGACGAGTATATTGGGCTTATCAATTATTCGATTGTAATGCTTTTTAGGTTTTGGCATAAGGATGAGTTCCCGGGATATGATGAAATACTCACATCCCCGGAACTTGCCGACGAAGTTTCGACGGATAGAATTATGCAGTGCTACAAAAGTGTTGCCGATGAAATCAAGCAGCTTATGATAAAGAAAAATCATGATTACGGGGACGCATGGCGCGGTATGGACAAGAAATCAATAACCGACATGATTATCATTAAACTGTCGAGAATTAAAAAAATTATTAAAAATTCCGGTGCGCTTTTGGTTTCCGAGGGAATCGACGCACAGCTTTCGGATATTGTAAATTATTCTGTATTCGGTTTGATAAAGCTTAAATAAAGAAAGGATATACATATTATGAAAAAGATTATTTTTACATTAATAGCATTAATGACAGTTGGTTTTTCGGCAAATGCGGAAAGTAATATTAATATTAAAATAAACGATACCGATTTTGAAACATCGCCGCAGCCGATTATGATGAATGACCGTGTGCTTGTACCCATGCGCAGTATTTTTGAGCGTCTCGGAGCAGAAGTTTACTGGGAAAATTCAACTAAAATGGTAACGGCAATAAAAGGCGCGGATGTTATAATGCTGCAAATTGATAACAACAAGCTGTTCAAGCCTAATGAAAGTATTGACTTGGACGTTGCGCCGATAGTTATAAACGACAGAACAATGGTACCCCTCAGAGCTGTGTCGTCAAGTCTCGGAGCAGAGGTTGACTGGGACAATGATACAAAAACGGTCTACATAAATTATAAAGAAGAAAAATCAATACAAGTGAGTATTGAAGTCGAAGGCTACGGTAATATGGAAGCGGAGCTTTATCCCGAAATCGCACCGGAGACGGTAAAGAATTTTGTGAAGCTGGCGAATGAAGGGTTTTATGACGGACTTGTATTTCATCGTATAATTGACGGATTTATGATACAGGGCGGAGGATATGACAAAAATCTGAACATAAAAGAAACAGACAGCATAAAAGGTGAATTTAGTCAAAACGGATTTAACAACACCTTGAAGCACACAAAGGGTGTTTTGTCTATGGCAAGAACTTCTGACCCGAACTCGGCAAGCAGCCAGTTTTTTATAATGGACGGAGACGCTCCTTATCTTGACGGGGCATATGCGGCATTCGGAAAGCTTACAAGCGGAATTGAAGTGCTCGAAAAGCTTTCGGCGATTGAAACAAAATCACTTGAAAACGGAATGGATGATGTTCCGGTTGATTTACCTGTGATAAAAACCATAAAAGTAACTTCAAATGAATAAGCATTATTACGTTTATCTTTTAAAATGCAGCGATTCGTCTTTTTATTGCGGTTATACCGATAATATCGAAAAAAGAGTGGAACTTCACAACAGCGGCAAAGGCGCGAAATACACGCGAAGCCACCGACCGGTGGAGCTTGTATATTCAGAAGCTTTTGACACAAAAAGCGATGCAATGAAAAGAGAATGCGAAATAAAAAAGATGACCCGTGCCGAAAAAGCCGAGCTTACGGCAAAAAACGGTCAATGCCTCATTGGAAAGGAACATACAAATGAGTAAAGGTAAAAAAAATTCTTTTATGACCAATGTATCGATTATTTTGTTTTCGCAAATTGCGGTAAAAGTTCTCGGTCTTGTATACAGAATGGTCATAACAAATATCAACGGTTTCGGTGATGCCGGTAACGGGTATTACAATACAGGTTTTCAGGTATATACGCTGCTTTTGGCAATTTCGTCGGTAGGTATACCGAACGCAATATCAAAAATGACATCGGAGCGCGCGGCTGTGGGAGATTATAAGGGCGCGTATAAAATATTCAGAACGGCATTGGCTTTATTTTTCTTTGTCGGCTTGTTCTGCGCAGCACTGATGTTTTTCGGTGCTGATTTTATCGTGGATGTGATACTCGGACAGGCAGACGCAGATGGTGCAAAATATGTGCTTATGGCACTTTCTCCGTCGGTTATATTTGTTTGTCTTTCGGCTGTTATAAGAGGATTTTTTACAGGTCTTGAAAATATGAAGGCAACGAGTATGTCGCAGGTGCTTGAACAGGTGTTTAAATGCACGCTCACGGTTTTGATAGTTTGGGTTATGGCAGGTCTTTCGATTTATGCAAATGAGGATGTAAAAGCATATTCAATGGCTGCCGGAGCAAATTTTGCTTCTACAATTGCCACTGTTTTAAGCTTTATCTATCTTTTATTTTTCTATTATAAAAGAAAAAGCGGTATAATGGAAAAGGTTTCGCTGAGCACGGGAGCAACAATCGACTTCCCGTTTTTGAAAATGTGTAAGGCAATTTTGGTAATATCAATTCCGATTTCACTCGGAGGAATAATCTCGGCAATTAACAGATTGGTTGATACCGCAACTATAACAAGAGGTATAGAAATTGCTTTTCGGGATATGATTCCGGCGCACGGTAGCGTGGCGGCAATAGTAAATCCGACGGCACAGCAGCTTAATAAAGAAGCTATAAGATTGTCCGGCATACTTTCAAAAAGCGATACACTTTTAAATCTGCCGATTGCGATGAATATTGCATTTGCAACTGTGTTGGTTCCGTCAATAGCGGGTGCTTTGGCGGTCGGAAACAAAAAAGAGGCAAGCGCGAAAATTTCGTATTCTTTCCTTTTGTCGATATTGATAATTTTCCCTTGCGCAGTAGGGTATATAACCATGGCACAGCCGATATACAAGCTTCTTTATCCGAATGCACAGCTCGGTGCGCAGCTTTTGCAAATAAGCTCAATAGCATTGATTTTTATAGCACTAAATCAAACCATTTCCGGCTCTTTGCAGGGAATAGGTAAAATATTTGTTCCGGCAACGGGACTTTTGATGGGATGTATAGCAAAGTTTATACTGAATGTTGTTTTAATAAGACAAACCGCTATTAATATATACGGTGCTCCTATTTCTTCGATAGTGTGCCAGGTTATTTCATTTTCCTACGGATTTACGGTTTTGTGCCGACAAACTTCGGTAAAGCTCGAATTAAAAAAATATATCATAAAACCGCTTGCGGCGTCAGCTGTTATGGGTGCCGCGGCGCTTGCGGTATATAATTTGCTTATGATGATTTGTAAAATTAACATTATATCGCTTTTTGCCGCAATTTTAGCGGCAGGCTGCATTTATTTTGCGGCGGTACTGAAATTAAAAATCCTTTCTGCGGATGAAATAGAACAGCTTCCTGCGGGAGTAAGAATTTTAAAGGCTTTGAAAAAAATAGGATTTTACAGGTAGTTTTAGTTTTACAAGCAGATAATAAGTAATAACGAAAGAGGTCGACTAACGTGAAAGTTCCTTTTCACGTTAGCTTCCGGCAGGATTGAAAAGCCCGTGCGAAATTTTCCTCACTTTGTTCGGAAAACGCACATGGGCGCAATAATCTCTTATCATTCCTTCCCCTGCCGATAAGAGATTTTAATTACTATTTGTGCCGAAGCAGGGCGGCGGAATGGAGATTATTATGAAAAATAAAACCAATATGTCTATGCTCATGGATTTTTATGAGCTTACAATGTCCAACGGATTTTGGGTTGAGGGTTTCAAAGATAAAATAGCTTATTTTGATATGTTTTTCAGAACAATTCCGGACGGCGGCGGATTTGCTATAATGGCGGGAGTGGAACAGCTTATAGAATATCTCGAAAATTTGGAGTTTACCGAGGAAGATATAGAGTATTTAAAAGGTAAAGGTATATTCAATGAAAAATTTTTGGATTATTTGAAAAACTTTAAATTTACATGCGATGTCTGGGCAATTCCGGAGGGAACGCCGATATTCCCGGGAGAGCCGATAGTAACGGTAAGAGGTCCTGTTGTTCAGGCTCAGCTTGTTGAGACAATGCTTCTTCTTTTGATCAATCATCAGAGCCTCATAGCGACAAAAGCGAACAGAATTGTGCGTGCGGCAGCCGGAAGACCGGTAATGGAGTTTGGTTCAAGACGCGCTCAAGGTGCGGATGCGGCAATTATGGGAGCGAGAGCGGCATTTATAGGCGGCTGTGTCGGAACGGCATGTACTTGTGTTGACCGCGATTATAAAGTTCCTGCACTCGGCACAATGGCACACAGCTGGGTACAGCTTTTTGAAAGTGAGTATGACGCTTTTTATGCTTATGCGAAAAATTATCCCGATAATTGTACTCTTTTAATAGATACTTATAATGTATTAAAGTCCGGATTGCCGAACGCAATAAAAGTATTTAATGATGTCGTTGTTCCGGCAGGCTACAGACCTAAGGGCGTGCGTATTGACTCGGGAGATATAACATACCTTTCAAAAAAATGCAGGAAAACTCTTGACGATGCAGGATTTTCCGATTGCGGAATAGTAGCGTCCAATTCGCTTGATGAATATATCATAAGAGATACCATTATGCAGGGAGCGAAAATTAATTCTTTCGGAGTGGGAGAACGGCTTATAACTTCAAAATCCGACCCTGTTTTCGGCGGTGTTTATAAACTGGCTGCTGTCGAGGGTGGCAACGGCGAACTTATTCCGAAAATAAAAATAAGCGAAAATGTTTCGAAAATCACAAATCCGGGATTTAAACAGGTATACAGATTGTATTCGCGAAAAGATTCGGCTGCGATTGCGGATGTTATAACGCTCCATGACGAGATTATGGACGATACAAAGCCGTATGAGCTTTTTGACCCGGAGCATACTTGGAAAAGGAAAGTTGTTACGGATTTTTATGCGCGCCCTCTCTTGAAAAAGATATTTGAGAATGGAAAGTGTATATACGACAATCCGTCTCTCGAGGTTTTAAAGGAATATTGCAAAATGCAGATTGACGGACTTTGGGAAGAGGTAAAAAGATTTGAAAATCCGCATGAATACTATGTCGATATGTCGCAGAAAATGTGGGATTTAAAGTATAATCTTCTTAAAAACTATAAGTAGAAAAGAGCTGTTTGTTTTGCAGACAATCATAAAAAGAATTGACCCGAATAATATTGACAAAGATATTATAAATCAAATGGGAGATATAATAAAAAAAGGCGGACTTGTTTCTTTTCCGACCGAAACGGTTTACGGTCTCGGAGCGAGTGCTTTTGATGAGCAGGCGTCGCTGAATATCTTTAAAGCAAAGGGCAGACCGGCGGATAATCCGCTGATTGTACATGTGATATCGCTTAAAGAGGCGGAAGAGGTAACGGAGGATATGCCGGACTCGGCAAGAAAGCTGTACAGTAAGTTTTCGCCCGGACCGCTTACTCTTATAATGAAAAAAGCTTCAAAAATTCCGTATGCCGTTACGGCAGGATTGGAAACAGTGGCGGTAAGAATACCGTCGCATCCGATTGCGCGGGCGTTGATTGAAGCATGCGGACTGCCGATTGCCGCGCCGAGTTCCAATCTTTCGGGGAAACCGAGTCCGACAATTGCGGAATATGTAATAAAAGATATGAATGGGCGAATTGATGCGATTATAGACGGTGGAGCATGCGATGTCGGAGTGGAATCCACGATAGTTGATTTGAGCGGAGAGCGTCCTACTTTACTCAGACCGGGAGGTATAACGTTTGAAGAATTAAAGGCGGAGCTTCCGGATATTGTAATTGATGAACATATATTAAAATCGGTTGCCGCAAATGAAAGACCGAAATGCCCGGGAATGAAATATAAGCATTATGCTCCGGATGCGGAGGTTTATGTTGTTGAGGGAAAAAAAGAGGCGGTTAAAAAGAAAATAAATGAGCTTCTTTTGGAAAATACCGATAAAAAAACCGGTGTTTTGTCTCTCGGCAAAACAGAATATGATGCGGATGTTGTTCTTGATGCGGGAATGAATAATATAGAATATGCAAATCGGCTTTTTACAGATTTGCGTGAGTTTGACAAACAGGGCATAGATATTGTATTTGCCGAATTTTGCATAGAAGATGAACATGCGCTTGCCGTAAAGAACAGACTTTATAAAGCGGCAGGAGGAAGGGTTATAACCTTGGCGTAGATTTTTATGCGGCGGACTGCATTTAGGGGCTTCAGCGGGAGATTAAGGCTTCTGCTAAAGCCCTGAGGAGCGTTGCTCCGATTTAAAAAGTTTGATTAAAAAGAGGAGTGCTTAACGTGAACATTTTATTTGTATGTACCGGAAACACTTGCCGAAGTCCTATGGCGGCGGCACTTATGAATGAGGAAGCAATAAAGAAAAATCTTGATGTACGGATTGAGTCGGCGGGAATTATGGCAAATGAGGGCGAGTGTGCAAGCGGCGGTGCTGTAGAAGTAATGCACGATTACGGCATTGACCTTACGGAACATAAGGCAAAGCAAATTACCGAAGAGCTTTTAAAGCAATGCGATTTGATTTTGACAATGACGGAAAATCATAAAAAGGCACTTGAACAATATGCCCCGGGTAAAGTATATACCCTTGCCGAGTATGCGGGAGTAAAATGCGATATAGCAGATCCGTTCGGAGGAGATATAAGCGACTACAGACGTGCCGCGGGACAAATAAGCGAGTTGGTGGAAAAGGCTGCGGAAAAGCTGGAAAAGGAAACAAAGCAATGAAAATTGTGTCTATGTGCGCCGAAGATGCAAAGGAGCTTGCAGAACTGGACAAAGAAGTTTTTTCGGTACCGTGGTCGGAAAAATCGTTTCTTGAGGAATTTGAAAATCGGCTTGCGGTTTACTATATTGCAAAAGAAGAAAATAAGATTATAGGCTATGCCGGATTTTGGCATGTTGCCGATGAAGGAGATATAACAAATATTGCCGTAAAACAGGAGTACAGGCGAAAGGGCATTGCGAGCCGCTTAATAGAAACGATAATTAAGGAAGCGGACAGAAGAAAGCTTTTACTGCTGACCCTGGAGGTAAGAGAATCGAATGCTGCGGCAATTAAATTATACGAAAAATTCGGCTTTAAAATAATCGGAAAAAGAAAAAGGTATTATACAAATCCGGCAGAGGATGCGCTTATAATGACGCTTTATTTTGGAGGAACATATGGATAAACTTATTTTGGGAATAGAAAGCTCATGCGATGAAACGGCGGCAGCTGTTGTCAAAAACGGGCGTGAAGTGCTTTCAAATGTTATAAATACACAGATTGATTTACATAAAAAATATGGCGGAGTTGTGCCGGAAATTGCGTCGAGAAAGCATATCGAAAGCATTAATCCCATCATAGACGAGGCACTTTTTAATGCCGGAGTGAAAATTGATGACATTGATGCGATAGCGGTAACTTACGGTCCCGGACTTATCGGTGCGCTCTTGGTCGGCGTGTCTACGGCAAAGGCATACGCGTATGCCGCAAAAAAACCGCTTGTCCCCGTTCATCACATAAAAGGTCATATAATGGCAAACTTTATAGCCCACCCCGATTTGGAGCCTCCGTTTGTATGCCTTGTCGCATCGGGAGGACACAGTCATATAGTCGAAGTTAAGGATTATATGCACCTTGAAGTGCTTGGCAGAACAAGAGACGATGCGGCGGGAGAGGCTTTTGATAAAATTGCGCGTGTTATCGGTTTGGGGTATCCCGGCGGTCCTCTTATAGATAAATTGGCAAAAGAGGGAAACCCGAAAGCAATAAAATTTCCGCGTGTCAGAATGGAAAATAATTCTTTGGATTTCAGTTTCAGCGGAGTTAAAACCGCGGTTATAAATTATCTTCACAAGGCAGAACAAAACCATGAAGAGATAAATAAGGCAGATGTCGCGGCAAGCTTTCAGGATGCAGTTACCGACGCACTTTGCGAACATACAACAGAAGCGGCAAAAAAATGCGGAGCGAATATAATAGCTCTTGCCGGCGGTGTCGCGTCAAATTCGGATTTGAGAAGAAAGATGACCGCTGTTGCGGGAGAACTCGGAATAAAAGTTGTATACCCCGAGCCTGTTTTGTGTACGGACAATGCGGCAATGATTGCATGTGCGGGTTACTACAATTACATAAACGGAGAAAGAGCGGATTTGTCACTTAATGCGGTGGCAACACTGCCTCTCGAGTAATGTTAATTGGCATATTGACTTTTTTTTATCAAATTTTGCGGCTTTTTTTGAAAAGAAAGCCGAATTTGATTTTTATGCTTGATTATTTAAAAAAAAAGCGGTATAATGTTAGCAATCGATATGATTAATTTAGCTGAGAGGAGCGTATATATATATGAATTATATGGGTATAGATGTTGGCTCAACTACAGTAAAATCCGTGATTATAAACGATAATAAAGATATACTTTTTTCGGAATATATGAGACATTATTCCGATATTAAAAATACCGTAAAAGCATTACTGGAGGCGGCAAAGGATAAGGTCGGAGAGATTCCGCTTAAGGTTATGATTACAGGCTCGGGCGGTCTGCTGCTTTCAAAAATGATCGGTATAGGATTTGTTCAGGAAGTTATTGCAACAAAAACAGCGGTGAAGAAAATATTACCGGAAACCGATGTGGTTATCGAGCTCGGCGGGGAAGATGCCAAGATTTTGTATCTTACAAACGGCTTGGAGCAGAGGATGAACGGAACATGTGCCGGAGGGACCGGCTCTTTTATCGACCAAATGGCGATACTGTTAAAAACAGATGCAAAAGGGCTTAATGCTCTTGCGCAAAATCATACACATATGTATAAAATTGCGGCTCGATGCGGAGTTTTTGCAAAATCCGATGTACAGCCGCTTTTGAATGAGGGCGCTGCGAAAGAAGATGTTGCAGCATCTATTCTGCAAGCGGTCGTTACGCAGACAATAAGCGGACTTGCTCAAGGCAGACCTATAAAAGGAAATATTGTATTTTTGGGCGGACCGTTGTTCTTTCTTACGGAGCTTAGAAAATGTTTTAAAAATACTCTTTCCGATAAAGCAAAAAGCTTTACAACCCCGGAAAATGCACAGCTTTTTGTTGCTATGGGGGCGGCTTTTGCGGCGGAAAACGAAAAAGAAAGCTATAATTTACCGCAGCTTGTAAACAATTTGAATAATGCAAAGGGCGTGGATACTGAGGTTGTAAGAATGAGACCTCTTTTTAAGGATGAAGCCGAAAGGGAAGAATTTATTGCGCGTCACAGCAAAGCGGCGATCGAAAAGAGAGATTTAAAAGAAGCAAAAGGAGAGCTTTTTTTCGGAATAGACGTAGGCTCGACAACAATTAAATGCGCCCTGATAGATAAAGAGGGAAAGCTTCTTTACAGTTATTACGGAAAAAATGAGGGAAGCCCGATAACGATAGGTATAAAGATACTGAAAGAAATGTATTCAAAAATGCCTGAAGGTGCGTATATTGCAAATGCATGCGCAACAGGCTACGGCGAACAGCTTATAAAGGCGGCATTCAGAATAAATGAGGGCGAAATAGAAACAATAGCTCATTATAAAGCGGCTAACTTTTTCTTGCCGGGAGTGGATTTTATAATCGATATAGGCGGTCAGGATATGAAATGTATGAAAATATCCGACGGAGTAATCGACAGTATTATGCTTAATGAGGCATGTTCGTCCGGCTGCGGCTCGTTTATTCAGACATTCGCGGAATCTCTCGGTTATTCGGTAAGGGATTTTGCTAAGGAAGCACTTAAGGCTAAAAATCCGATTGACCTCGGGACACGCTGTACCGTTTTTATGAATTCGAGAGTTAAACAGGCGCAAAAAGAAGGTGCTTCCGTGGGAGATATAAGTGCCGGATTATCATATTCGGTAGTGCGTAATGCAATGTATAAAGTTATTAAATTGCGCGACCCGGCACTGATGGGCGAAAAAGTTGTTGTGCAGGGAGGTACGTTCAACAATGACTCGGTGCTTCGTGCATTTGAGCTTGTTTCGAAAAAACATGTTGTACGCCCGGACATTGCGGGAATAATGGGAGCTTTCGGCTCTGCTCTGATAGCGAAAGAAAGATACACCGGCGAGCGGGTCAATATGCTTTCAGCCGAGGAACTGGACTCTTTTGAATTTACAAATACACTTACCAATTGCGGCAGATGCCCCAACCACTGCCAGCTTACCATAACCAAATTTTCGGACGGTAAAAGATATATTTCCGGAAATAGATGTGAAAAAGGTGCCGGAGCGGCAAAAGCGGAAAAAGAGTATCCGAATTTGTATAATTACAAATATGAACGTGCATTCGGATATAATCCGCTCGATGAAAAAGATGCCGAGTACGGTGTTATAGGTATTCCGCGCGCGTTGAATATATACGAAAATTATCCGCTGTGGTTTACATTTTTTACGAAGCTGGGATTCAGAGTAGTAATATCGGACAGAAGTTCGCACACCTTGTACGAAAGCGGTATGGATTCCATTCCGTCCGAGTCGGTATGCTATCCGGCAAAGCTTGCTCACGGACATGTGCAGAATCTTTTGGATAAGGGAGTTAAAAATATTTTTTATCCCTGCATACCTTATGAACAAACTGAATATAAAGACGCAGGCAATCATTACAATTGCCCTATCGTGACTTCATATCCGGAAGTAATTTACAATAACATGGAAGCGGTAAAGGAAAAGGGTATTAAATTTATCCATCCGTTTATAAACCTTGACGATATAAAATCTTTTGAGAAACAGTTGACGGAGGCTCTTTCCGACTTTAATATACCGAAACAAAAGATAGAAAATGCTGCTCGGGCTGCATTTGAAGAACTCGCAAATTATAAAAGCGATATAAGAAAAAAAGGCGAAGAGGTATTGGCTTGGCTTGAACAAAATAATGAACACGGAATTGTTTTGGCAGGCCGTCCGTATCATATTGACCCGGAAATAAATCATGGTATTCCGGATATGATTAACTCTCTCGGTTTTGCCGTGCTTACCGAAGACAGTATTGCACATCTTGGACATTTGCAGCGTGATATTCGGGTGGTAGACCAGTGGGCATATCATACAAGATTGTACGAAGCAGCTGCGGAGGTTTTGAAAAATAAATCGATAGATTTGATACAGCTTAATTCTTTCGGCTGCGGACTTGACGCCGTAACTACCGACCAGGTACAGGAAATACTTCAATCGTGGCAAAGAATTTATACTACGCTGAAAATAGATGAAATATCGAGTCTCGGTACCGCAAAAATTCGTGTGAGGTCGTTAAAAGCGGCAATCAGAGAAAGAAAAGAACAGCATTTTTGCGCTAAGCAGCGCGAGCCGTATGTTCTTAAAAAGGTGCCGTTTACAAAAGAAAACAGAAAAAAGCATACCGTAATATTCCCGCAGATGAGTCCGACGCAATTTAAGCTGTTTGAAGCGGTTTTAAATAATAACGGATATAATGCGGTTGTGCTGGATAAAGTTACTCCGGAGGATGTGGAGGCGGGACTTAAAAGCGTTAATAATGACGCATGCTATCCGTCCATACTTGTGACGGGACAGCTTGTAAACGCTTTTATCTCGGGAAAATATGACCCGAATAACACTTCGGTAATGATAACGCAGACAGGAGGAGGCTGCCGTGCTACCAATTATATTGCATTTTTAAGAAAAGCAATGAAAGAAGCCGGCTATCCTAATGTGCCTATAGTAAGCTTAAATCTTTCGGGACTTGAATCAAACCCGGGCTTTAAAATTACTCCGAAGCTTGTTATAAATCTTGTAAAGGCTTGCGTACTCGGCGATTTGATTATGACATGTCTTTTGGCAACGCGCCCGTATGAAGTGAATAAAGGCGACACGGAGCATGTGTACAATGTATGGATGGATACTTTGTATAAGCTGTTTAAAGGCGGAAAGAAAGTATCGAGTAAAAAAATCGCAAAGCAAATAACGGAAGATTTTGCGAAGGTAGCTGTAAATCGCATAAAGAAAAAACCGAAGGTCGGTGTTGTCGGTGAAATTTTGGTAAAATTTCATCCGGATGCTAACAATAATATAATCAAAGTAATTGAAAAAGAAGGCGGAGAAGCGGTAATGCCCGGACTTTTGGATTTTATGCTTTATTGCTTCTATAATTCAAATTTCAAAAAAGAACATCTCGGTTTTTCGAAAAAGACGGCGGCAATATGCAATTTTGCTATAAATCTCTTGGAAAAATACCGTGCCGAAACGGTTGCGGAGCTGGAAAAATATCCGCAGTTTAAAGCACGTGTTCCAAAACCTATTTCGGAAATTGCCGAGGGCGCAAAACATATTCTTCAGCTCGGTCACAATACCGGAGAGGGATGGTTTTTGACGGGCGAAATGATTGAATTGATACAAAGCGGTGTTCCGAATATAGTCTGTGTACAGCCGTTTGCCTGCCTGCCGAATCATGTGACGGGTAAAGGTATGATAAAGGAAATAAGACATCAATTCCCGCAGGCAAATATTGTGGCGGTCGATTACGACCCCGGAGCAAGCGAGGTTAATCAGCTTAATCGTATCAAATTGATGATGGCGGTTGCATTTGAAAATTTGAAACGCGAGCAGACCTTGGATAAAATAAGAGACAGTAAAACAAAAGAAAAAAATATAAAAATGAAAGGAAAGATTTTAAATGAATCAAATTGAAAAAAACACAGTCTCATCAAAAAATCAGTTAAAGGATAAAGGACCCGTACGTTTTTTTAACGAAAGCGGAAAGGGCTTAAGGGTTTTGTTTGCGGGAAATTCCATAACATGGCATTCATATGCGCCGCAAATAGGCTGGACAAACAATTGCGGAATGGCGGCAAGTGAAACGGAAAAGGATTATGTTCATATTTTAATGAGAAAGATAAAGGAAAAAAATCCCGATGCTGCTTTTTGCATAACTCAGGTTGCCGATTGGGAACGGGAATTTATGCACGGTGAAGATACCTATGAAAAGTACGAAGCGGGGCGTGAATTCGGAGCAGATTTGATTATTATGCGTTGTGTTGAAAACTGCCCGTATGATAATTTTGACAGCGAAAAATTCATTGAAGAGTATAAAAAGCTTATGGAAT
>CAKSJU010000008.1 GCA_934463455.1 uncultured Clostridia bacterium
AAGTTTTATAAGCTCTATTTCGGGAGCCGATAAAATTCCCGCTTCTTCGGTCAGATATTCATAACACATATATTTTTCCGGATACCATTGATTACCGTCATACCATTCACGGTCTCCGTAATTGTGAAGCGCTCCGAAAGTATTTTCACGATTTCCGAACAAAGTAAGCTCTACCGAATGTACTCCCTTGACGATTTCCTCCGAAATCAGCTCATACGGCGAGTATACGATTCTGCCCGCATCCTTTCCGTCTATTTTAACTTTTACAAGCGAGCCGCGGTAATGACCTGCCATGATTTTGAGTCTTCCCGCTTCTTTTGCTTCAATATCAATTTTATATGTTATATTTCCTCCGTAAAACGGCATTTTTTGCTCCGTTATGTTTCCGAAACCTATTTTTTCCGGAAGAGCGGTAATGCACTTTTCACATCCGGACACCGTAACTCCGAAATTTCCGAGAAGATACATACTTTCCGTTCCCGTTCTTACTCCGAACGGAACTTTTACAATTAAAGTATTGCTTCCTTTTCTGATTTTCGGCAGCGAATAGGTTTTTATTGACCTATCTACAAAATATCCGTTTGCGTCCAAGCGGATTTCCTCGCCGTTTAATTCGGCATAGTCTGCCTCCTCCGCGGCAAGCAATGCTCCGGAATATTCTATTTCGCTGTCTATTGTATATTTTAGTGTCACCCAATGCGATATTTTTTCCTTTTTAAACACCCACGGCTGCGCGTCCGAATTTGCCGCCGACGGGAAATTAAGAATTTCACGGCATTTTTTGTCTATACGCCGTATTTCCTCGGTTTTTCCAAAGTCTTCCCCATCCAGGCTGTATTCCGCCATATCCAAAAGATATACATTTTTTTCTTCCATAGAATAATCGACAAGATATTTTATATCATATTTTTCAATTATTTCATTTGCTTTCTCTTTTTGATATTCGCACTTTTTCTTTCCGGGTGTCAGTTCTGTCAAAAGGCTGTCAAACTCATATACCTCGGCATAAATAACCGTTTTACCGTCATTATATGTGTAATTCATTTCTTTTACTGTCCCCGATATTGTATCGTACAGCTTAGGAACATATTCGCCGTTAATCTCAATTGTCAAATTTTCTTTTTCACGGGCGTCTTTTAATTTCGGCATATCCAAATGAGCTGCAAAAAGCCACGTTACATCTTTATCTTTTCTTAAATTGCATACCAAATTGTCGGTATTTTTTCCGCTGCCGGCTTTGATACTTACAAATTTTGAGCTTTCCAAAGGCTTCAAAACCGCCGCTCTGCTCATCTCGGTTACAATTGAAGAATCATACAGCTTCTTTATTTCTTCATTTTCTTCGGCGTCTATATATTTCGGGCATTTGCCGACAAATATAAGTCTGCCGCCGCTTTCCGCAAATGTCTTAAGTGCCTCAAAGGTCGTGCGTCTCAGGGTTTCGCAGTTTGGAACAACAACCGTTTTATAACGCATTTCGCCCATTCTTAATTGACCCTTGTCCGCACCTCCGTTTTCCGCAAGCAGTGCTTCCGACACAAAATCAAAATCAATAAGTCCGCGGATAAGCCAATCGGTAATATTAAGGAAATTACTGTTCATATCTTCAAGTACATCAGCACTTGTATCTGTCGGTCCGCTTCTCAGCCAATAGCTTTCTATCGGATGAATTACTGCGACCTCCGACATCGGCTTTCCGCGCGTCAGTACGGTATTTAATCTTGCAAAATGATCCTCAACATAAGGGTATTCTCTAAACCATGGAGACTGATAATTAATTGACGCGGGATAATCTCGCTTTCCTCTGCCTTTCATAGATACCCATGCAAGATGCGGAACTCTCAGCGATACGCCCAGTGCCGCCTGCCAATCGCCCTGATATTTATGTCCCCTTAAATCAAAACTCCACTTGGTTACTCCGTAAAGCTCCGACATCATCGCTTCACGTCCGTACTGATGAACAACCGATTGCGCCTGCTTTGCCGTTGTAAGCTCCTTCCAATTGCAGAGCATATCAATTCCCGGTATTCCCATGCTTCTGTATGTGCGCATTGCTTCTCCTACGACGCAAGTCTGAGACTTCAGTGTAGCCTCCTCCATAACATGCCCGGTTAATGCTATTCCGTTTTCCTCGCACCATTTTCCGCAATTATCCATAAAAGAGCTTGTGAACAATTCACATATTATATCGTGATACAAATATCTTGCACGGGATGGTTTTCCGTTCGGCAAGTCCCAAAATATTTCCGGCAAAGTAGTTTTTATGTCCCTGCCGTATCTTTGCACGTATTTTTCCGGCAAAAGCGGAGTCCACGGATATTTCACAGATGTACATTCGCGCGAATTTTCGATTGTTTCTTTCGTTGAAAACTGCGGCTCATCACAGAATATCGACGGAATTGTTTTCGAAAACTCGTCGCCGACATGCTTTTTATATGCCTCATGCGTTACTTCTATGAATTTGTCAATCGCCTCTTTTGAGAGCGTATCCACATAAGCCTGATTGTTATAGCGCGGACTGTCCTCAAAAGTTTTTACATACGCATACCATTTATTATGCTCCGCTTCTTCATTTTCGCCTATACATTTATAATATTTTAAAGTTCCGTCCTCGTCAATTTCAATGTCATAGCACGCAAACAAATATGTAAGTCCTTTTTCGATACCGGTTTTTTCATCGTATACATCCGTTTCCTTCGCCTTTGTAAAATGAATAAATCTGCCGCGATACTTTCTTTCTTTCGTTACAAGTCCTCCGGCAAAGCCTGACGGCCATCTGTCTTCATCATAAAGATACGCAAGCATATTTTCTTTTTTTGCCTTTTCCACGCACGACTTTACAAGTCCGAAAAATTCCTCGCTTAAATAATCCGTAGCCAGCCCCGAACGCGAGTGCATGTGAAAACCGCCGAAGCCCATTTCATTCAAATATTCTATCTGCTCGCAAAGCACATCCTTGTCAAGCTCACAGTTCCATGCCCAGAACGGTGCGCCGCGATATTCCGCGGTTGGATTTTTAAACAATTCAAAATCCAGCTTGGAATTTTTATTTTTTTTGTACAGCATTTTTTATCCCTCCGAATTTTAATGTTGATTTTATTATATTATTATGCTATAATAAAATCAATGGGTAATCTTTACAAAAATAGGGGTGATTTTAATGTCTCATTTGAATGACACCGAGAAAATTTTCCTCGGGGTTTTCACCGCTCCGACAGCGGCTGAGCATGAGCATGATTTTTTAGAGCTGGTTTATCTTGCCGAGGGAGAAGCAACCCACATTATGAACGGTGAAAAAATGAAAATAAAAAAAGGAAATTATTTTATAATAGACTATAATACAAAGCACAGCTATTGTCAAACCGGAAAAACTCCCCTTAAAATAATAAACTGTCTTTTTCTTCCGGATTTTGTGGACAAAACATTAAAAAAATGCCGAAAATTCGAACAGGTAATGGAAAATTATCTTATTCATTACAGCTTTAAATCACTGAAGTCAAATCCCGCCAACATAATCTTCTTTGACGACAGCGGCAAAATACGCGGTCTTATTGAAAATATGCTTTCGGAATACGAAAACAAACAGCCGGGGTATATAGAAATTCTAAGGTGTATGCTTATAGAAATAATTATCGAAACGGTAAGAAAATTCCACTCGGAAAATGATTTTGTCTGCGACAGCATCGAAAAATACATCTCCGACTACATAAACGAAAATTATATGAAAAAAATCACCCTCCGCGAAATTTCCGCAAAGCTTAACTACAGCGTCCCTTATTTAAGCAAGATATTTCATAAAAAATACGGAACGACTTTTGAAAATTATCTGCAAAAAACCCGCATTGAACAAAGCTGCCGCCTTTTGGCAAATACCGATAAGAAAATAATAGAAATTGCGGAATGTGTGGGATACAGCGATATAAAATTTTTTACCGATGTATTTAAAAGATTTATGCAAATTCCGCCGAGAGAATACAGGAAGCTTCACAGATAGAAGCTTCCTGTATTTATTTCATATACTGTTTGATTTTACGTACGTACAAAAAGTAAATTTGTGTCCGTTTTCAACCACCGGCTCAGACTCTTTTTGCAGTTTCCAGCCCGGGTCTTCATCGAAATTTTTCAAAAACTTATCCGCATCGGCAGCTTCATCCACCTTTGTTATATAAGCCTCGGTACAATCCTCCGCAAACATTGAATAAATCGCTTCTCCGCCTATCACAAAAACATTTTCGTATCCCGCCGCTTTTTCCAAGGCTTCTTCTTTTGTACGGCACACAAAAACGCCCTCTCTTTCAAAATTCTCGTCACGCGTAAGCACGATATTTACTCTGTTTTTGAGCGGGTTTCCTCCCGGGAAAGAATCAAGCGTTTTTCTGCCCATTATCACTGCCGCGCCTTTTGTTGTCTCCCGAAAAAATTTCATGTCGGTAGGAATTGAAAAAAGCAAATTTCCGTTCTTGCCTATCCCCCAGTTTTTACTGACAGCCGCTATAAGTTTCATATGTCATATCCTCCTTTTAAATCGCAACCGGAATTTTATGATTAAATTCGCAATATTTGTAGTCCTCCAGCCTGTAGCTGTCCTTTGTGAATTTGTAGAAATCGGTATTATCATCGGCTTTTACAAGCTTCGGTGCGTCATATCCGTCATTTTTGAGTATTTCCTCGACAAGCGGAATATGTCTGTCGTATATATGTGCGTCTGCCACAACATGCAAAAGCTCTCCGGCAACAAGTCCGCTTGAATCGGCAAGCATTTGAAGAAGCACCGCATACTGACACACATTCCAGTTATTGGCGGTCAGCATATCCTGCGAGCGCTGATTTAAAATACCGTTTAAAGTCTTTCCGCTCACGTTAAATGTCATGCTGTACGCACACGGATACAAATTCATCTCGGACAAATCGTGATGATTGTAAATATTCGTCATAATTCTTCTGCTGTGCGGATTATTTTTCAAATCAAACAAAACTCTGTCAACCTGGTCAAAATCTCCCTCCGGATAATGGTGCTTTATTCCGAGCTGATACCCGTACGCTTTGCCTATAGAGCCGCTTTCGTCCGCCCATTGATCCCAAATATGGCTCGATAAATCCTTTATATTATTGGACTTTTTCTGCCATATCCACAAAAGTTCATCAACAGCACTTTTAAATGCGGTACGGCGGATTGTCATTATCGGAAATTCCTCACGAAGGTCATACCGCGTTACCATTCCGAATTTTTTTATTGTATGTGCCGGCGTTCCGTCCTCCCATCTCGGGCGGACATCAAAATCCGTATCCCAAACTCCGTTTTTCAAAATATCTCTGCAATTTTCTTTAAATTTTTCATCAGCATAGCTCATATAAAAGTCCTCCGTTTTCTCACTCTCGGTATTGATTTTATCATAATTATTACAATTAATCAATAGTATAGTAAAAAAAACTTTATTAAAAGGTGAGTCTCATGAATATGCTGTTTCCTCTGCTTATTGCAGCTGCCCTTATTGTATCTTTTTTTACCGGGAAAGCCGATTTGACATTTACTTCCGGGCTTGATGCCGCTTCGGATGCCGTCCGCACCGTTCTTTCGCTTGCCGGCATGCTTTGCTTTTGGTCGGGAATACTCGAAATTATCGAAAGAAGCGGCATAGCAAAAAAAATCGAAAAGCTTCTTTTTCCGATAACCCGTCGGCTTTTTCCGAATTTAAAAAAAGACTCCGATGCGCTTGTTCCGATAACCGAAAATATATCCGCAAATCTTCTGGGAATGGGCAATGCGGCAACCCCCGCCGGACTTCGTGCCATGTCCGAGCTTGACAAAATAAATCCTCACCCGAAAACTCCCACCGATGAAATGTGTATTTTTACAATTTTGAATACCTCCTCTCTTCAGCTTATTCCCACAACCGTTATATCTCTCCGCGCATCGTGCGCCGCGGCGCGTGCCGGCGATATTCTCCCCGCCGTCTGGATATGCTCGGCAATTTCACTTGCCGCTGCACTCTTTTGCATGAAAATTATTTTGCATATAAAAAGGAAAAAATTATGATATCTTATATAATTCCTCTTCTTATTATAAGTATACTTCTTTTTTCGGTAAGAAAAACAGATGTATATTCCGCCTTTTGCGAAGGAGCCGCAAAAGGCTTAAAAACCGTTGTCTGCATTTTCCCCGCAATACTTGCTGTGTTGGTTTTAACCGCAATGCTGCGCACATCTGGATTATTTGATATGCTGCTTAAGCTGCTTTCTCCCATAACTTCAAAAATAGGTATTCCCGAAGCGGTAATGCCGCTTGCACTTTTGCGCCCTCTCTCGGGCGGTGCGTCACTCGGACTGCTCTCGGACATACTTAACAACTTCGGTGCGGACAGCGTCGAAGGCCGAATCGCCTCGGTCGTAATGGGCTCCGCGGAAACAACTTTTTACACCCTCTGCGTATATTTCAGAAACACAAGGATAAAATATACAAAAAAAATTATTCCGGCAGCAATAATTGGTGATATTGTAGGATTGCTCGCCGCTGTTTTTGCCTGCAAGATAATTTTTTAACAATTTTTAATATTTGTGAAAAAAATATCTTGAAAAAATGGGAAAAATGGGGTACAATATAATTGTATTATTCTTTTTATAGAGGAGTGTAGAAAAATGTTAAACAAAAAAAGCATTGAAGACATTGAAGTGTCCGGAAAGAGAGTTTTGGTACGCTGCGACTTTAACGTACCTCTCGATGCCGACAGAAACATAACCGACGAAACCAGAATTGACGGCGCACTGCCGACAATCAACTATCTTATAAACCACGGCGCAAAGGTTATTCTTTGTTCTCATTTGGGCAAGCCTAAGGGTGAGCCGAAGCCGGAGCTTTCGCTTGCACCGGTAGCAAAAAAATTGTCCGAAAAGCTCGGCAAGGAAGTAGTTTTTGCCGCTGACGCAAATGTTGTCGGCGAAAATGCAAAAAAAGCGGTTGCCGAAATGAAAGACGGAGACGTTGTTCTTTTGGAGAACACACGTTATCGCGCCGAAGAAACAAAAAATGAAGACAATTTCAGCAAAGAACTTGCTTCTTTGGCAGATATATTCGTAAATGACGCTTTCGGTACAGCACACAGAGCGCACTGCTCAAACGTAGGTGTTACAAAGTACCTTGATACCGCAGTATCGGGCTATCTTATTCAAAAAGAAATCGAATTTTTGGGCAACGCGGTTAATAACCCGGTAAGACCTTTTGCTGCAATTTTGGGCGGCTCAAAGGTATCGTCAAAAATTTCGGTTATCAATAACCTTTTGGATAAAGTTGATACACTTATCATCGGCGGCGGCATGGCTTATACCTTCATTAAAGCTTTGGGCGGCGAAGTAGGTGATTCACTTCTTGAGGAGGACTACCTTGATTACGCAAAAGAAATGATGCAAAAAGCAAAGGACAAGGGCGTTGAGCTTCTTATCCCCGTTGACACGGTTGTTGCAAAAGAATTTTCGAACGACGCAGAACACAAGACAGTTAAACGCGGAGAAATCGAAAAAGGCTGGGAAGGTCTTGACATCGGCGACGAAACAATCAAGCTTTACACCGATGCTGTTAAAAAAGCAAAAACCGTTGTTTGGAACGGACCTATGGGCGTATTTGAAATGCCTACATTTGCAAAGGGTACAAACGCAATAGCAGAAGCTTTGGCTGAAATTGACGCTACCACCATTATCGGCGGCGGAGACAGCGTTGCTGCCGTAAACCAAGCAGGTCTCGGCGACAAAATGACTCACATATCAACAGGCGGCGGAGCTTCTTTGGAATTTTTGGAAGGCAAAGAGCTTCCGGGAATTGCTGCTCTTAACGATAAATAAGATGATTTTAGGCAACTGCGCTTTTTGTGCAATTGCCTAAAAATTTTGAATAAACGAAAGGAAAGATGAAAAATGGGTAAATATATTATAGCGGGAAACTGGAAAATGAACAAGCTTCCGTCGGAAACTTATGAATTTGTAAAATCCGTTGCGGAAGCAACAAAGGATGCTTCATGCGAAGTTGTATGCTGCACTCCGTTCGTATGCCTTTCGGAGGCTGTTAAAGCGGCTGAAGGAACAAATGTAAAAATCGGTGCGGAAAATCTTCATTTTGAAGACAAGGGCGCATTCACAGGCGAAGTAAGTGCGGATATGTTAAAAGACATCGGTATAGACTATGTTATAATCGGACATTCCGAGCGCAGACAGTATTTTGCAGAGACTGACGAAACCGTTAATCTTAAAACAAAAAAAGCTCTATCAAAAGGACTTATCCCAATTGTGTGCGTAGGTGAAAGCCTTGAGCAAAGAGAAGCGGGAATTACAATGGATTTGATTGCAATTCAGATTAAAAAAGCATTTGCGGGTATTGAAGCGGCAGACGCAAAAAAAGTTGTTATCGCATATGAGCCGATTTGGGCAATCGGAACAGGTAAAACCGCAACCGCAGAACAAGCTGAAGAAGTTTGCGGCGGAATAAGAAAAATACTCGGCGAGCTTTACTGCGAAAAATGCGCAGCCGAATTTACAATTCAATACGGCGGCAGCATGAATGCGGGCAATGCGGCAGAGCTTTTGGCAAAACCGAACATTGACGGCGGATTAATCGGCGGAGCATCGCTTAAAACAGCAGACTTTGCTACAATCGTTGCTGCTGCAAAATAACAATAAAGGACGGATCACAATATGTCAAAAAATCCTATAGCATTAATTATACTTGACGGCTTCGGCATAAATGAAGCAACCGAGGGCAATGCGATAAAAGCGGCAAAAAAACCTCATATTGACAGCTATTTTGCCAATTATCCGAATACAATTTTGTATGCCAGCGGTATGAGCGTAGGTCTTCCCGACGGTCAAATGGGAAATTCCGAGGTAGGTCATACCAATATCGGTGCGGGACGCGTTGTCTACCAGGAGCTGACAAGAATAACAAAATCAATTTCCGACGGTGACTTTTTCTCGAATGAAGTGCTTCTCGGCGCAGTGGAAAACTGCAAAAAGAACAATTCCGCAATGCACTTTGTCGGACTTTTGTCAAACGGAGGCGTGCACAGTCACATAGACCACCTTTTCGGACTTATCGACCTTGCACGTAAAAACGGCTTGGAAAAGGTATATGTTCACTGCGTTATGGACGGCAGAGATGTATCCCCCACCTCCGGCGTTGAATTTATCGCCGAGCTTCAAGAAAAACTCAATGAAGCGGGCATAGGCAAAATAGCAACCGTTATGGGACGCTATTACGCAATGGACAGAGATACAAACTGGGACAGAGTTGTCAAGGCTTACAACGCAATGGTAAAGAGTGAGGGCGCGATGTGCGATAACCCGATTGAAGCGGTTAAAAAATCGTATGAAACAAAGGACGAAAACGGAAGTCTTTTGACCGACGAATTTATCAGACCCATGGTTGTCTGCGAAAACGGCAAGCCGGTTGCCAAGATCGAAGAAAACGATTCGGTAATATGCTTTAATTTCCGTCCAGACCGCGCGAGAGAAATAACAAGAACACTTGTTGACGATGACTTTAAAGGCTTCGAAAGAACAAGATTTCCTCTTTATTATGTGTGCATGACTCAATATGACGCAAGTATGCCAAATGTTCATGTCGCTTTTAAACCCGAAAAGCTTGTAAATACTTTCGGGGAATATATATCAAACAAAGGTCTTACCCAGCTTAGAATTGCGGAGACCGAAAAATACGCTCATGTTACTTTCTTCTTTAACGGCGGCGTTGAAAATGTGTACAAAGGCGAAGACAGACAACTTATACCGTCTCCGAAGGTTGCTACCTATGACATGCAGCCGGAGATGAGCGCATATCTTGTCGCAGACAGATGTGTTGAATTAATCAATCAGGATAAATATGATTGTATTATTCTTAACTTTGCAAACTGTGACATGGTAGGTCATACCGGAGTTTTTGATGCGGCTGTAAAGGCTGTTGAAGCAGTTGACGAATGCTTGGGCAAAGTAGTTGACGCACTTATGGCAAAGAACGGAAAAATATTGATAACCGCCGACCATGGCAACGCTGACTGCATGATTGATGCAGAAACGAAAGAGCCGTTTACGGCACATACAACAAACCCTGTACCGCTTATAGTAATGGGTGCGGGCGATGTTAAACTCGAAAAGGGCAAGCTTGCGGATTTAGCTCCTACAATGCTTGACTTAATGGGGCTTGACAAACCCGAAGAAATGACCGGGAACAATCTTATCGTAAAATAAACTAAAAACAGAAAAGCGGCGGTGCTCCGCATTTTGAGATAAATCGCAAAATCGGAGTTTCCGCCGTATCTTCTATTTTAATGACTGTAAGATTTACATTTTACAATCATCAATAATTAATACTATTAAAACGGAGGTAATGTAATGGTAACGGAGTATTTTGGTCAAAATGTATTTAATCTCTCGGTAATGCGTGAACGCCTGCCGAAAGAAACATTCAAATCACTCGAAAGCACCATAAAAGACGGAACACCACTTGACGCAGGTGTTGCCGAAGTTGTGGCAAACGCAATGAAAGATTGGGCGATTGAAAAGGGTGCAACTCACTATACACACTGGTTTCAGCCTATGACCGGTGCAACAGCAGAGAAGCATGACGCTTTTATCTCTCCGATGCCGGGCGGAAAAATAATAATGGAATTTTCCGGCAAAGAACTTATAAAGGGCGAGCCGGATGCTTCCAGCTTTCCGACAGGCGGTCTCAGAGCGACCTTTGAGGCAAGAGGCTATACTGCCTGGGATCCGACATCCTACGCATTTATAAAAGATAATTCACTCTGTATACCGACTACCTTCTGCTCGTATACCGGTGAAGTGCTTGATAAAAAGACACCTTTGCTGCGCTCGATAGAAGCGGTAAACAAAGAGGCTTTGCGTGTTTTGAAATTTTTTGGCTCGGATGCGACAAGAGTAATCGCTTATGTCGGTCCCGAACAGGAATATTTTCTTATAGACAGAGAATATTATAAAAAACGCAAGGATTTAATGCTTACCGGCAGAACATTGTTCGGTGCAAAACCCGCAAAAGGTCAGGAACTTGATGACCATTATTTCGGAACTATCAAAGAAAGAGTTTCGGCATATATGAAAGAATTGGATGAAGAGCTTTGGAAACTCGGGGTTCTGGCAAAAACCAAGCATAACGAGGTTGCTCCCGCTCAGCATGAACTTGCTCCGATTTTTACCGTTGCAAACGAAGCAACCGACCACAACCAAATAACTATGGAGGTTATGAAACGGGTAGCGGCACATCACGGACTTGTATGTCTTCTGCACGAAAAGCCTTTTGAAGGAATAAACGGCTCGGGTAAGCACAATAACTGGTCAATAGGCACAAACACCGGTGAAAATCTCTTAAAACCCGGTAAAAATCCAATTGAAAATACAAGATTTTTGTTATTCCTTTCGGCAGTGATAAAAGCGGTTGATGAAAACGGGGCATTGCTGCGCGCGTCTGTCGCAAGAGCCGGCAATGACCACCGCCTCGGTGGAAATGAAGCTCCTCCCGCTATTATCTCAATGTTCCTCGGCGACCAGCTACATGACATAATATCGGCAATAAAGGACGGTAAATGGACTCTTGACCAGAAAAAAACTTTGCTTCAGGCAGGTGTCGATTCAATTCCGGTAATCAAAAAAGACGCAACTGACCGAAACAGAACTTCCCCATTTGCCTTTACAGGCAATAAATTCGAATTCCGCTCGCCCGGCTCGTCGCAATCCGTTGCAGGAATTAATATTGTTATCAATACAATTGTTGCCGATGCACTTTCACAGTTTGCCGACAGACTTGAAAAGAGCGATGCACCCGAAGCAGAAATTAAAAATATAATAACCGACACAATAAAAGAAAACGGCAGAATTATATTTGACGGTAACAATTATACAGACGAGTGGGTAAAAGAAGCCGAAAGACGCGGACTTCCAAACTTAAAATCTGCCGTTGACGCATTTCCTGCCTTTATTGACGAAAGAGTTGTAAAGATGTTTAAAAAGCATGAAGTGTTTACAAAAGCCGAATGTCGTTCAAGATATGAGATTTTGCTTGAAGAATACACAAAAGCTTTACATATCGAAGCTCTCACTATGCTCGAAATGGCAAATCAGGAAATTTTGCCCGCCTGCATAGAATATTCGAACACTGTTGCAAAATCGCTTAAAATGAAAAAAGAGCTCGGTCTTTCAGCTCCTTGCGAAACCAAATTGTATAAAAATATTAATGAGCATACCGAGGGGCTTATGGCTGCCGCGGAGGCTTTGCAAAAAGAGGTTGACGAAATACCCGAGGATTGTGAAGAAATTAAGCTTGCGGAATTTTACCGCGACAGAATTATCCCCGAAATGGACAGTGTTCGCTGCTATGCGGATGAGCTTGAGTTAATTGTCGGAAAAGAATTTTGGCCTTTCCCGACTTATACTGATTTGTTATATAAAATATGAAAAAAAAGTATATACGTAAGGGCGACCCTGTGTGGTCGCCCCTATGGGTTTATTCCTTCTTTCTAAATAGGCATTTTGTATTCAAAAATGTGTGGTAACATATTTTACAATATCCTCTTTCAAATCAGGCTCTTTATTCTCTTTCATAATCCGATACGCATTTTGTGCCGCTTCTTTTGCTGCAAGCATAAACCCTCTTTCGTTAATATGTGAATTATCATAACCATAATATGAGTCGCGGCAGAAAAAATATTTTTTCTCCGGCTCTTTTATGTAATAATCTTCAAGGCTGTCCATAAAATAAGGATCGGGCATAAACGAAATGCTGCGCGAAATTATATGAGTTTCCTTATTTTCCCTGCAAAATTCCTCTTGCGCCCGCATAATATGACATGTTTCATGAGTATACCAAAAACCACAGCGTATGATAAAAAACCTGTCAAAACCAAGTTTTTTCGCTTTTTTCCAAAAAATATTCAGTTTTTGTTTGTATTCGGCACATGAATTCCCCGAATCGCTCTCTCCCTGATGCCATATGAGTATTTTTTCACCGATGTTATCATGTCCGTACACTTTTTCAGCATCTTTAAAAAACGCCTTACATTTTTCGCAGTAAACCGTTTCCGCCGCTTCATCGCCAACTATCGGCTCATATCCGTTTTTCACCGCAAAAAGATTATACTCCTCCGTCATTTCTTTTGAAAAATAGTAGCTTGCTGTCACACCTCCTTTTGCGACATGCGCAACAATTGCAGCCTGTCCGAGTTGTTCCCAATTTTCGCAAAAATACGGAACAATACTGCATGCCGAATTTTTCTCACTCTCCGAATAAATCGAAAATTGATTTGTTGATTTTTCCGATACGCTGTTAAGATTTGACATAGCGGAAACAAAGTATGTGTTTTTACCGTAGTCATTTACTCGGCTTTTCCCATTTTCATCAGCATCGCCATATGCCGCTTTAATATTTTTATAGAGAAATTCTCCGTTATTATAGCCTACTGTTACAAATTCGCCCGTTTTACCGCCGAGATAAACTGATTTATATTTATATTCCTTACAGTATTTTATATCAAGTCTGTGCTTGGGAGGCAAAACGCATGCGCCCATCATATTTGACTGCCCCGCAAAAACAAACAAATCATATTTCATATTTCATCACCCGAGTAGTATTATATATCACAACATCACCATTGTCAATAAATTTTATCCGATATTTTCATGTTGCAAATCTAACAAAATTATGTTATACTAATATATAATGAAATATAGCTAATTGTAAAACTAAAGTTTCACAATTAAAACGCTTGAGTAGAAATAAAAAGTTCCATCCGATTTGACGAATTGTAGGTTGAAACTTTTTATTTCTACCAAAAATGACGCACATGTCGTCATTTTTGATGCAGTTATTAATTGTAAAATTCACATTTTACAATTAACTATATAATGAAATAATACGGGAGAATTTTTATATGCTGTTCAACTCTATTCAATTTTTGATATTTTTTCCGATAGTATGCCTCGTATACTTTGCCGTTCCGAAAAAAATAAAATGGATATGGCTTTTATTGGCAAGCTACTATTTTTATATGTGTTGGAATCCGAAATATGCGCTTCTTATGTTTACTTCAACATTTATAACATGGTTAAGCGGTATTTTTATCGAACGGTTTTCACGCATTGAAAACGAAAAAAAATCAAAACGGCTAAAAAATATGACGGTTGCCGTCAGCTTTGTTTCCAATCTCTCAATATTATTTATGTTTAAATACTTTAATTTTGCGGTAGATACTTTAAATACTCTGCTTTCGCATTTTCACATGTCGCTTGTAACTCCAGGATTTGACGTCATACTGCCGGTCGGTATTTCCTTTTACACCTTCCAGGCACTGAGTTATACGGTAGATGTTTATCGCAAAGACACCCCATGCGAAAAAAATCTTTTTCGCTACATGCTTTTCGTATCTTTCTTCCCTCAGCTTGTTGCAGGTCCTATTGAGCGTTCGAAAAATCTTTTGCATCAATTAAAAGAATACCATCCTTTTAATTCAGAAAATGTAAAAAGCGGACTTTTACTTATGCTCTGGGGATTTTTTCAAAAGCTTGTCATTGCCGACCGCGCGGCAATCGCTGTAAATACGGTCTACAATAATTACACAGAGTACGGTGCGGTTGAACTTATAATTGCAACAATTCTTTTTGCATTGCAAATTTACTGCGACTTTTCATCCTATACCGACATTGCCAAAGGTGCTGCACAGGTTATGGGCTTTAGCTTAATGGACAATTTTAAGCGTCCGTATTTTTCACGCAGTATTGCCGAATTTTGGCGCAACTGGCACATTTCGCTTTCGGGATGGTTTAAAGATTATTTATATATCCCTCTCGGCGGCAACCGCAAGGGAAAGCTTCGTAAATACATAAATATAATGATAGTTTTTCTTGCAAGCGGACTTTGGCACGGCGCAAATATGACATTTGTTGTATGGGGTTTTCTGCATGGACTGTACCAGGTTATCGGCGGTGCAACGCTTCCTTTTAGGAAGAAAGTTTTATCCGCCTTATCTGTTGATACAAATACACACTCACATCGGTTTGTTCAAAGAATTATTACATTTATTCTTGTATGCTTCGGGTGGATTTTTTTCCGTGCAAATACTCTTTCCGATGCAATGAGCATAATAAATATAATGCGCTCCGGACTTAACCCGTGGGTGCTTACCGACGGAGGAATTTTCAAATTCGGTTTTGACGGAACACAGTGGCTTGTTATAGGAATAGCATCGCTCATACTCTTTGGAGTGAGCTGTGCTCATTATTACAATTTCAGTTTCAGAAAAAGCATTCTTTCGGCTAACATTGCCGCTCGCTGGGCAATCTGCTTTACGCTGTTATTTACCGTCCTGATATTCGGAATATACGGTCCCGGCTATGACGCAAGCCAATTTATATATTTTCAATTTTAACGAAAGGGAGATTTTAACATGAAAGTGCTGAAAAGAACTGTTAAACTTATACTTTTTATTTTAATATTTGCATTTATTTTTTCTTACCTTTCGAATTTGTTCTGCCGAAAATCCCTCGAAGGCACATGGAATCAAACGCAGAAAATATCCGGCTTTTACAATGAGCCGAAAAATGATTTTGATATAATATTCTTCGGCTCGTCAAACACCTACTGCTCTTTTAACCCGTTGGTGCTTTATGAACAAACCGGGCTGAAATCATATGTTTTCGCCTCCCAGCAGCAGCCGGTATGGGCAACATACTCATATATAAAGGAAGCTTTGAAAACCCAAAATCCTCAGCTTCTTGTTGTTGACGTGCTTATGTTCTCCAAGGATACCGAATACTACGACGACGGTGTGAATTATTCTTATATGGACGACATACCTCTTTCAAAAAACAAAATCGAGCTTGCGGCGGTTTCTGCACCTAACGGTGAAAGACTGCGGCTTTTGATTAATTTTATCAAGTATCATTCCCGCTGGAGCGAGCTTACGCGTGAGGACTACGAATTTAAACGTTCCGAAACAAATGATTTTTTAAAGGGATATACTCTTCTTGAGGACACATTTACCGAAGTTCGTCTTCCCGCACAAAATATAACGGACACTTCTCCCCTTTCGGAAAAAGAAATAACATATTTTTATAAAATAATTGAGCTTGCAAAAGAGCACAACATACCTCTTTTCTTTGTAAAAGCTCCGTCCAATGCGGACGAAAATGACCAAAAGCTTTTTAATTCGATACAAAAGCTTGCCGAAGACAACGGCGTTCAATTTGTTAATTATAACAATGAATACGACAAAATATCTTTTAATATAAACGAAGATTTTTATGATAAATCACATCTTAACTACCGCGGTGCCGATGTCTTTACAAAATATTTTGCAAAAGACATGCAAAAAAGATTTCCCGTTCACCCTCACGACGATGTCAACTCGACAAATGAAAAATGGGAAGCGGATCTTGAAAAATATTATAAGTGTATCGAAAAATAATAAATCAAATTTTTTTCCTTAAAAAATATTAAAATATTCTTGACTTTTTCACTTTAATGTGTTAAAATGATAGAGTGATAAACAATTAAACGGAGGATGAGTTATGGAAATCGATACATCTGTTTTGAAAAATGATGAAATTGCTATATTTAAACTGCGTTCACTGTATAAAAAATACGGATATACTCAATACAAAATGAACAAATTCGAAGAATATGATTTATATGTAAAAAACAAAGATTTTCTTGTTTCGGACAATATTATCACCTTCACCGATACCGACGGAAAGCTGATGGCTCTAAAGCCTGACGTTACCCTTTCAATAATAAAAAACAGCGAGGATATTCCCGGAAACATACAAAAGCTTTATTACAACGAAAACGTATACAGAGTTTCAAAAGGGTCGCGCACTTTTAAGGAAATTATGCAGACCGGGCTTGAATGTATCGGCGATATAGACCTTTGCTGCATTTGCGAAGTTCTTTTCCTTGCCGCGAAAAGCTTAAAAAGCATAAGCAATGATTTTGTGCTCGACATATCGCACATGGGCATTGTATCAGAGCTTATAAATTCACTCGGAATTGAGTCCTCGCACGAAATATTAAAATGTATAGGCGAAAAAAATTCGCATGAGCTCGAAAAAATATGTACGCAAAGCGGTGCACAAAAAGAAAGCTTAAAAAAGCTTCTTTCTCTCGTGAGCCTGTACGGTGCTCCCGACAAGGTTTTGCCGGAGCTTGAAAAAATAATCCCCGATTCACCGTCTTTATTTGAATTGAAAAAAATAATTTCCGGATTATCCGCCTTGGGATTATCAAAAAAAATCAACATAGATTTTTCGGTTGTAAACGATATGAATTATTACAACGCAATAGTTTTCAAAGGATTTATAAAAGGTATTCCGACCGGCATTCTTTCGGGAGGTCAGTACGACCGATTAATGCGGAAAATGGGCAGAAAATCCGGAGCTGTCGGCTTTGCGGTATATCTCGACATGCTTGAGCTTTTACCGGAAGCCGAAAATGAATTTGATGTGGACACCGTGATTTTATACAATGACAGCTGCGACATATCAAATCTTTTTGCCGCCGTTTCAATGCTTACAGGTGCCGGGAAAAGTGTTCTTGCGCAAAAGCAAATTCCGGAAAAGCTCAAATTCAAACAGCTTTTAACACTTAATGAAAAAGGGGTTGAAATTCTTGAAAACAATGCTTAATGTAGCTCTGCCGAAAGGAAGACTTGGCGAAAAAGTATATACAATGTTCGAAAAAGCGGGCTTTGAGTGTCCATCCATAAAAGAAAACAGCCGCAAATTAATATTTGAAAATGAAGACGCGGGAGTCAGATATTTCTGGGTAAAGCCGTCCGATGTTGCGGTCTATGTCGAAAGAGGCACTGCCGATATAGGTGTTGCCGGCAAGGATATTCTTCTTGAATATGCCCCCGACGTATACGAGCTTCTCGACCTCTGCATCGGGAAATGCAAAATGGCGGTTGCCGCAAAGGCGGATTTTCGTGACAATCCGAGAAAAACTCTTCGTGTTGCCACAAAATTTACAAATATCGCAAAAAACTACTACTCTTCAATAGGCAGAGATATTGATATAATACATTTAAACGGCTCTATAGAAATTGCGCCGATTCTCGGGCTTTCCGACGTAATTGTGGATATTGTGGAAACCGGCACAACGTTAAAGGAAAACAACCTAAAGGTATTCGAAAGCATTGTCCCGATAAGCGCGCGGCTTATAGCCAACAAAGCAAGCTTTAAATTCAAAACCGATGTTATCGAAAAGGTTGCCGAAAGTCTGAAAGGAGAACAGTCATGATAAAAATTTTGAAATGCGGCGAGGTTGCAATCAATGAAATATTTGCAAGAAGTGTCCCCGAAGTAAATGTTGAAAAAATTGTTTCGGAAATTATAGAGAATGTAAAAAAAAATAAAGACAAAGCAATATATGAATACTGTGAAAAATTTGACGGTGCAAAGCTTTCTTCACTGCTCGTAAGCAAGGAGGAGATCGACGAAGCGGTTGCCGATGCCGACCCGGAATTTTTAAGAATATTAAAAAAAGCCGCGGCAAACATAACCAAATTTCACAAAAAACAAGTAAGAAACAGCTTTATAATAAACGATGAAGACGGTATTGTTATGGGGCAAAAGGTTATACCGGTAGATTGCGCCGGACTTTATGTTCCGGGCGGAACTGCGGCATATCCGTCCACCGTTCTTATGGATTCCATTCCCGCAAAAATTGCAGGCTGCCGCGAGGTTGTTATGGTTACTCCTCCGGGCAAGGACGGAAAGGTAAATCCCGCAATATTGGCAGCTGCTTATGTCGCGGGAATAGATAAAATTTTCAAAGTAGGCGGTGCACAAGCGATAGCGGCACTTGCTTACGGAACGGAAACAATACCCAAAGCCGACAAAATAGTCGGGCCCGGAAACGCATTTGTTGCCGAAGCGAAAAAGCAAGTGTTCGGCAAAGTCTCAATAGACATGATTGCGGGGCCGAGCGAAATTTTAATAGTTGCGGACGGAAAATCCAATCCCGCATATGTTGCGGCAGACCTGCTTTCGCAGGCAGAGCACGACAAAATGGCAAGTGCTGTGCTTGTTACCGACAGTGCAGAGCTTGCCGAAAGAGTAAAAGATGAAATAGAGCAGCAGCTTCCGAAGCTTGAACGCGCCGAAATTGCAAGAGTTTCAATAGACAACAACGGAAAAATAATAGTTGCGGAAGATTTGAATTCCGCAATCGACATAGCAAACGAAATTGCTCCGGAGCATCTCGAGCTTTGCGTGGATAACCCATTTGACATGCTCGATAAAATCAGACATGCCGGGTCAATTTTTATGGGCAGATACTGCCCGGAGGCTTTGGGTGATTATCTTGCGGGGGCAAACCACACCCTGCCCACCGGCGGCAGCGCAAAATTCTCAAGTCCGCTGTCGGTTGACGATTTTGTTAAAAAGACTCAGTTTACATACTATACCAAAGACGCTTTATGCCGTGATGCCCGCGATGTTGAATATTTTGCAAAAAAAGAGGGACTTACCGCTCATGCAAAAAGCGCAGTAATACGTTTGGAGGAAGACGAATGAGCAAATTTTTAAGTGCAAAGCACAAAAATCTTATTCCCTATACCCCCGGCGAACAGCCGAAAAACATGAAGTATATAAAGCTGAACACAAACGAATCGCCGTTTTCTCCGCATCCTGCTTGCGCAAATACGGCAAAAGAAGCGGCAGGCACTCTTAATCTTTATTCCGACCCGGAATGTACTCCTATAGTGCAAAAGCTTTCAACACTATACAACGTTTCACCGGATGAAATACTTTTTACAAACGGCTCGGACGAGATTTTGAACTTTGCATTTACGGCATTTTGCGACAAGGAACATGCTGCTGTCTTTCCTGATATAACCTACGGTTTTTATAAGGTTTTTGCCGAACTTAACAATGTAACCTTTGAAGAAATACCGTTAAAAGACAATTTTTCAATCGATATAAACGATTATATCGGAATAAATAAAAACATATTTATTGCAAATCCGAATGCACCTACCGGCATTGCTCTTTCAAAAAAAGAGCTTGAGAAAATAATTTCGTCAAATCCGGAAAATATAGTTGTAATCGACGAAGCGTATATAGATTTCGGAGGAGAAAGCTGTGTACCGCTCATACACAAATACGATAATTTAATTGTAACCCAAACCTTTTCAAAATCACGCTCGCTTGCCGGTGCACGTCTCGGTTTCGGACTTGCTTCGCATGAGCTTATAAAGGATTTGAATACAATAAAATATTCGACCAATCCGTACAACATAAACAGTTTGACAATGGCTGCGGGGCTTGCGGCTCTTGAGCATGAGGAGTATACGAAAAAAAACTGCGAAATAATAAAGAAAAACCGCCGCTTTACGGCTTCGGAGCTTAAAAAACTCGGATTTGTACTGACAAATTCATCGGCGAATTTTGTTTTTGCAAAACATCCCGAAATAAGCGGAAAAGATATTTATAAAAAACTCAAAGAAAAGGGCATACTTATCAGACACTTTGAAAGTGAGAGAATATGTGAATATAACCGTATTACAATCGGTACAAAAGAGCAAACAGAAGCACTCATCCGCGCTCTTAAAGAAATTATTGAAAAGGAATGATAAAAAATGAGAACATCGAAAATAAATCGAAAAACCGCCGAAACCGATATTACCCTTTCGCTGAATATTGACGGAAGCGGCATAAGCAATACAGACACGGGATGCGGTTTCCTTAATCACATGCTTACGCTGTTTGCAAAGCATTCCCGTTTTGATTTGGATATAACATGCAGGGGCGACATTGACGTTGACTTTCACCACACTGTGGAGGATATAGGTATATGTCTCGGAAAAGCATTTGCCGAAGCTATCGGAGATAAAAAAGGAATTGTCCGTTACGGAAGTATGATTTTGCCGATGGACGAAGCTCTCATCCTTTCCGCGGTTGATTTGTCCGGACGAGGCTGTCTCGTTTACTCGGTTGATGTTCCAACCGAAAAAGTCGGAGACTTCGATTGTGAGCTTGCCAAAGAATTTTGGCTTGCATTTACAAGATGTGCCGAATGCAGCCTCCATATTAAAATGCTCTCCGGCGAAAATTCACATCATATAATTGAAGGCTGTTTCAAATCCGCTGCAAGAAGCCTGAAAGCCGCAGCTGCAAAAGACACAGATTTTCCCGACGAAATTCCGTCAACAAAAGGGGTGCTGTAATGATTGCGATTATTGATTACGGAGTTGGAAATTTATTTTCCTTAAACAGTTCATTCTCGGCAATAGGCGAAAAAAGCATAATCACCGGCAAAGCCGAAGACATAAAAAAAGCCGACAAGATTATTCTTCCCGGTGTTGGAGCTTTCAAAGATGCAATGACAAAGCTTGAAAACTCCGGTCTTATCCCGGTAATTAAAGAGGAAATTACAGCCGGAAAGCCGCTTTTGGGGATTTGTCTCGGCATGCAGCTTCTGTTTGATAAAAGCTGGGAATACGGTGAACACAAAGGACTCGGTCTGATTCCGGGAGCAGTGCGTCCGATAAAAGAGGTTGTCCCGAAGGGCACAAAAATCCCTCACATAGGCTGGAACAATCTTGAATTTACGAAAAGCAGTGAGCTTTTTAAATATATAAAAAACGGTGATTTCGTTTATTTTGTACATTCGTACTTTGCCGACTGCGGCAATGAAAATATTATCGCAAAAACCGATTACTACGCTCCGCTCACAGCCGCCGTATCCAACGGATGCGTGTTCGGATGCCAATTTCATCCGGAAAAAAGCGGAAGCGTGGGACTTAATATACTAAAAGCATTTTGCGAAATGAAAGGATAATTTGCCATGTACATATTTCCCGCAATTGATTTATACCAAAAAAAAGCAGTACGTCTTCTTCGCGGAGATTATGAAAAAATGACAGTTTACAGCGACAATCCCGTCGAATTTGCACGCGATTTTGAAGCTTTGGGCGCAAAGCACATACATATAGTTGACCTTGAGGGGGCAAAAAACGGAGATACCCCAAACCTTGAAGTAATAAAAAAAACTGTAAATGAAACATCGCTTTTTACCGAGGTGGGCGGCGGTATCAGAAACATGGAAACAGCCGAAAAATACATTTCCATAGGAGTTGACAGAATTATTCTCGGAACAGCCGCCGTAACAGATGAAAATTTTCTGAAGCATGCTCTCTCCGAATACGGCGACAAGATTGCTGTCGGTGCGGACATAAAAGACGGCTGTGTTGCCATAAAAGGTTGGAGAGAAAAGTCGGAATATTCTTGTTTTGATTTTTGCGCCAAAATGCAGAATCTCGGCGTAAAAACTCTTATTTGCACCGATATTTCAAAAGACGGAGCAATGAACGGCACAAATCATGAATTATATAAAAAGCTTTCCGAAAAATTTTCTCTTAACATTACCGCTTCCGGAGGAGTATCATCTCTCGACGATGTAAAAAAGCTCGCCCGGCTGGGAATTTACGGAGCAATTATCGGAAAAGCATATTACACAAATGCATTTTCTTTAAAAGAAGCAATCGAGGTGGCAGAAAAATGATTACAAAAAGAATTATTCCATGTCTGGACGTAAAGGACGGAAGAGTTGTAAAAGGCGTAAATTTTCTCGGTCTTTCGGATGTTTCTTCCCCGGTTGAGCTTGCGGCATATTATTCTCAAAACGGGGCGGATGAGCTTGTTTTTTACGATATAACGGCATCGTCCGAGGGGCGAAAGCTTTTTACCGATATTCTTAAAGAAACCGCAAAAAAGGTTTTTATTCCGCTCACGGTCGGCGGAGGTATTAACACTCTTGAGGATTTTGACAGAGTTTTAAAATGCGGAGCCGATAAAGTAAGCGTCAATTCGGGCGCAATTAAAAATCCGCAATTGATTTATGAAGCCGCAAAACGTTACGGTAACCAATGCGTGGTAATATCCGCAGACGTTAAACGTGTTGACGGAGTTTTTTCGGTCTTTGCCAAAGGCGGACGCGAAAACACAGGTCTTGAAGCGGTTTCCTGGATAAAATCCTGCGTTAATTCGGGTGCGGGAGAGGTTGTTTTAAATTCAATAGACACCGACGGAGTAAAAAAAGGCTTTGATTTGGAAATGCTGAAAACGGTTTCCGACGCAGTTTCCGTTCCGGTAATCGCTTCTGGCGGAGCAGGCTCGATAAATGATTTCGTAACGCTTTTCAAAACACTCCCCAAGGTTGATGCCGGGCTCGCTGCGTCAATATTTCACTTCGGTGAAGTGAAAATAACAGATTTAAAAAAAGAACTTGACAAAAGCAACATTCCTGTAAGAATGAACTAATAGCTATAGTTAATTGTAAAATGTGAATTTTACAATTGATAACTGCTTTTGTGGGGAGTATCGGGGGTATAGGCATTAGGGACTCGAACACAATATGCCTCTGATTTGTTAAATTTCCGTTTTTTCGGTTTGTCAGTCTTGCAAGGCAATAAGCCTTGCTTCGCCTTTACGCACCCAAAAAACAAAAATTTTCCTAAATCAGAGGTCGCAGAGTTTAAAAAGAGCAAATTTTTCTGCAAGACAAGGAAAAAGCGCAGGCAATCCTTTATGGATTAACGAGCATTTTGACATAGTATTACGAAAAATTTGTCTTTTTAAACCATATTGGATTCGAATCTCTAATGCCTCCCCCTGATTCGTAATCAAAAATGACGACATGTGCGTCATTTTTGGCTGAAATAAAAAGTTTCAACCTACAATTCGTTAAATTGGATGGAACTTTTTATTTCTACTCAAGCGTTTTAATTGTGAAACTTTAGTTTTACAATTAGCTAACTAATAGCTAATAAAGGAGAATTACAATGATTAATATTGACGAATTAAAATTTGATGAAAAGGGTCTTATCCCTGCAATTGTAATCGATTCAATTTCAAAAAAGCTGCTTACGGTTGCCTATATGAGCAAGGAAAGTCTTAAAATATCCATGGAAAAGGGACTTACCTGCTTTTGGAGCCGTTCGAGAAACGAGCTTTGGCTAAAAGGCGAAACAAGCGGAAATTATCAGCATATTGTATCGATAACTGCCGACTGTGACAAAGACGCTCTTCAAATCATGGTTGAAAAAGACGGTCCCGCGTGCCATACCGGCAGCGAATCCTGCTTTACAAACACAGTTTGGGAAAGCGAGCTGCTTTCGGAATTTTCTTTAGACTCTCTGTATGAGCTTATAAAAGGCAGGAAAACAAATAAGCAGGAGGGCTCTTATACAACCTATCTGTTCGAAAAAGGCTTGGATAAAATACTGAAAAAAGTCGGTGAAGAATCAACCGAGGTCATCATCGCCGCAAAGGCTGAGGACAAAAAAGAAACCGTATACGAAATTGCGGACCTTGCATATCACATACTTGTACTCATGGTTGAGACGGGAATTTCGGTTGAAGATATACACAAAGAGCTTGCTTCTCGTCATGTTATCGACCACAAAATAAAGCAGGAGAAAATGACAAAATGAAAGATTTGCATGTTCATTCCACCTATTGTGACGGAGAAAACACCCCTCGTGAACTAATTGAAGAAGCTATACTGAAAAATATGGATTGCATAGGAATTTGCGCCCATTCGTATACTTTTTTTGATGAAAGCTGGTGTATAAAGAAAAATGCAGCAGCTGAATTTAAAAAAGAAATGCAGTCGCTGAAAAAGGAATTTTCATCAAAAATAAACGTTTTGTACGGCATTGAGCAGGATTTTTATTCCGAGGAAGTCCCCGTCGGCTATGACTATATCATAGGCTCGGTGCACTACTTAAAAAAAAGAGGCGAATATCTCCCTATTGACGAAAATGCAGAAATTTTAAAGGATATTGCCGAAAATTATTACGGTGGCTCGCTGCTTTCTGTTGCGGAGGATTACTACAAAACAATAGCGCAGATGCCCGCGTTTGTGAATATAATCGGTCATTTTGACATTATAACAAAATTTAACGAAAATAACGCACTTTTCCGCGAATATGACGAAAGATATATAAAAGCATACCAAAGTGCCGCCGATAAGCTCTCGGTGCTAAAAATACCCTTTGAGGTAAATACCGGTGTCGTTTCAAGAGGATATAAAAAGAATCCTTATCCCGCCTCTTTCATACTCAGATACATAAAAAAACTTGGCGGAAACGTAATTCTATCAAGCGACAGCCACAAAAAAGAAACTTTGTGCTTTGGATTTGCCGAAGAAGCGAAAAAGCTTAAATCAATGGGTTTTATGCTTTAGTCTACAGTGTTTTTACGGTTTACATAATGTAGTTTACACCAATGTTACAAAAAAATTATTATCCACATTGTCAACGCAGTTATCCACATTTTTTTGAGTATAAATTATCGAAAAAGCCATAAAACCGTCGATCTCATCTAAAAAGTATGGATAACATTATTTTTTATACACATCATTTTGGTTTACATAATGTGGTTTTGCTATAAAAAATCCCTGCCGAACCACCGATAAAAAGTGAAAAAAATGTCAATATATCTTGACTACCGGGCTCTTTTCTGATACAATATAATCATAGTGCAAATGCCACCTATCTGTTAGGCGGCGGTTTTCATTTCGGAATTTCAGTGTGCATTTTAATCTCTCGCCGAAACACCGAAAAGCCGGCACTTTTCGCGCAGATTGCAGTCTGTATGAGGCTTTACTCCATGCAAGCAAAGCCGGGAGCATTGCTCCGATTTTAAAGAAGATATTTTTAAGTTAAGAAAGGCGTGCTTTATTTATGAATAACACAGAAAAAACAATGGATAAAATAGTATCGCTCTGCAAAGGCAGAGGATATATCTTCCCCGGAAGCGAAATTTACGGAGGACTTGCAAACACATGGGATTACGGTCCTTTGGGTGTTGAGTTTAAAAACAACGTAAAAAAAGCCTGGTGGAAAAAATTTATTCAGGAATCAAAGTATAATGTCGGAGTCGACTGCGCTATTTTGATGAATCCCCAAGTATGGGTTGCTTCGGGACACGTAGGCGGCTTTTCCGATCCGCTTATGGATTGCCGTGAATGTAAAGCCCGCCACAGAGCAGACAAGCTGATAGAAGATTTTGCATTCCAAAACGGAGAAAATCTCGTTGTTGACGGGTGGAGCAACGAAAAAATGTCGCAGTACATCGAAGAGCACAACATTCCCTGCCCCGAATGCGGCAAGCACAATTTTACATCTATCCGTGAATTTAATCTGATGTTCAAAACTTTCCAGGGCGTAACAGAGGATTCTACATCTACGGTATATCTTCGTCCCGAAACAGCTCAGGGAATATTTGTTAACTTTAAGAGCGTTCAGCGTACTTCCAGAAAAAAAGTACCGTTCGGAATAGGTCAGATAGGAAAATCATTCAGAAATGAGATTACCCCGGGTAACTTCACTTTCAGAACACGTGAATTTGAACAAATGGAGCTTGAATTTTTCTGCGCTCCGGGGAAAGACATGGAATGGTTTTATTACTGGAAAGACTTCTGTATGCAATGGCTTCTTTCTCTCGGCATGAAAAAAGAGAACTTGCGTTTCCGCGACCATTCTCCGGAAGAGCTTTCACATTATTCGAATGCAACAACAGATATAGAGTTTGTATTCCCGTTTGGCTGGGGCGAGCTCTGGGGCGTTGCCGACAGAACGGATTTTGACCTTAAGCAGCATCAAACTCACTCGGGTGAGAGTATGGAATATATAGACCCGATTACCAACGAACGTTACGTTCCTTATTGCATTGAGCCGTCACTCGGTGCAGACCGCGTTGCGCTTGCATTTTTGGTTGAGGCTTATGATGAAGAAGAACTTGATGGCGGAGACAGCCGCGTTGTGCTGCATCTTCACCCTGCACTTGCGCCGGTAAAGGCTGCTGTTCTTCCGCTTTCCAAAAAGCTTTCTGAAGGTGCTTCGGCGGTATATGAACAGCTTTCGAAAAAATTTAACTGCGAATATGACGAAGCCGGCTCTATCGGTAAGCGTTACCGCCGTCAGGATGAAATAGGAACTCCGTTCTGCATCACTTACGATTTTGATTCGGAAGAAGACGGCTCGGTAACCGTTCGTGACCGTGATACAATGCAGCAGGAAAGAATTAAAATTGCTGATTTGGACGAATTTTTATCGAAAAAAATCGAATTTTAAGAGAGGTTTGTCATGTCTTTAGTAAAAGAATTTAAAGAGTTTATATCCCGCGGAAATGTTGTTGATATGGCCGTCGGCGTTATCATCGGAGGAGCTTTTACAAGTATTGTAACATCACTCACAAACGATATACTTACGCCATTTATCAGTTTTCTGACAGGAAAAATAAATATATCAAAGCTTGCAATCACAATAACCGATAACCTTACCATACCTTACGGAATGTTTTTGCAGACTGTTATAAATTTTCTCTTAACTGCAATAGCGGTATTTGTATTTGCAAAGATAATGAATTCATTCCGCGCTAAAATGGAAGCACGCAAGGAAAGTCACGAAGAAGAGGAAGAAGTTATTCCCGAGCTGACCTCCGAAGAAAAGCTCCTTACGGAAATACGTGACCTGTTGAAAAACAGAGAATAAAACTAAAATTATAAATAGGCTGTTTAAAAAGTCAACTGACTTTTTAAACAGCCTATTTCTTTCCACGGAGATTTTTATTCTCTGTTTTTCAATATCTCCGTCATCTTAATTTTGCTCAAATATCTTACAAGCATATATCGGACTGCAAAATAAGTAAGCAGAATAATCAAAACTATAATAACATACTGAATCGGTGTAAGTGTTGCTTCAAATCCCGCATTTACATTTGATATACAAAACGGATATGCTGCTTTCACTATAACTCTGCAAATAGGTATTCCTATAAATATTGACATCAGCATGACATAAAACGACCCGGAAAGATAGAATGAATTTACTGTTTTTTCGTCATATCCGAGAGCTTTCAAAAGAGAAATTGAAAAGCTTGCCCTATCGATTTCCAGCTTCATTAAAAGATACATAACCCCAAAAAATATGATTATCGAAACCGCAATCATCATTATAATCATATCCCACATCAATGTCATAAATTTATCGGCGCCGTTTTTCATTTCAGCTTTTGACAGCTCCGCCATCATCATATTATGCTTAAAAGACAGTTTCTTATCCGAAAAAACGGTATTATAGTAAAAGCTGTCCGATTTGGGCGGACGCTGTCCGTTTTTTAAATCTTTTTTATCGAAATAATTCAGCCCGAATACTTTACGCATCGCGTCGGTATTCATAAAGAAATACAATCCGTTCCCGTACTTTATCTCTCCCGCAATCTCAAAAGCATACAGCTTATCCTCCGAATTATCCCGAAGTATTATATTGTCGCCCGGTTTATATCCGAACTTTATTCTCGCCGAATCGGACATATATATTTTGTCACAGTCTTCGGATAAACCGCCGGCAAATCCAAAATACGGATTGTCACGGTCAATCCCCAAAAGTGTGACCCCCATTTCCCCGCCCGTCATCGGATAATTGACATAAAAACCGCGCGTGTATCCAACAGGCACATTCTTCGGCAAATCGGTAACAGGATTGCGCAATATATACATATAGTTATAATTTATATCATCGGTAATCCCGTCTATATAGCCTTTTATACTTGAATAGCAAGACAGTGAAAACATAATCAAAAGCACCGAAACGCTTATTCCGAAAAACAGAGTTATATTCCCCGGCAACTCACGCAGAAACTGCCTGATTTTATATTTTGTTCCGAAGCTCATATTATTGAGTTTAACATTAAATCTGCCGCTCCCCTGCGGAGCCTCACGCATCATCTTAAGAGGCGGTAAATTCAATTTCTTCGAAATAACATACCGATTTATAAAATATGAGGCTGCCAGCGGTAATCCAATTGCATATGCCAGGAGATAAGGAGGAAATACATGTGTTATCTCCGGGAATGAATACAATCCCGCAGAAGACTCCGCCATTGTATCGGTCAACAAAAAACCGCCGAGAGCTCCGAAAAGCGCCCCCAAAGCCGCTGTTGTCATCGGAATTTTCATATAATGAGACAATATCTCTTTTCGGCTGTAACCAAGAGCATAAAGAGTACCGATTATCGAGCGCTCTCTTTCTATTGTTCCGCACACAAAAATTGCAAGCATGTACACCAAAAGTATTATCAAAAATACTCCTACTACCATTGCCGCCTGCTTACCTATCTGCGAATCGTCCACAGCGTCATTAATGCGTATATTATACTTTGCTTCCCCGAAAGATGACAAAATCGTCTGCTTATTTGCATCGTCATCATTTGAAAAGCCGTCATTCATCAAGCCAATTCCGGCATAAAGCTCCCATGCTCCGTCACGTAACTTTTTAATTTCCGAATCCGCTCCCGGAACAGCCTCCGCCATTTTATCAATTCCGTCCGCTAATGCCGCGGCACCGTTTTTTAACCCCTGCACAGCTTGCGCAAAATTTTCTTTTGAAGATGATTGTTCGGCGGATAAGCCTTTTATATATGTATCTTTCACTGAAGAATAATCCGCTTTCAGATTCATCAATTCTTTCTTAAAATCGCGGACACTGCAATTTCTTCCGAGAATATACGCATAGTTATATATAACTTTATTCGATTCACTCAGCCGCTCCCAGGTCTTTGCCTCGGTCACTGCCACAGAAAATTCATCATTCGCAGCGACATCACTGCTGTTTTTTAAAACATAGCTGTAATCGGGCAAGCATCCTATTCCGGAAATATAAAAAAGCTCAGCACCTATATTTATGTAACCGCCGACAGAAAGACCGTGCGTTTCGGCGAATTTTTTCTCCAAAAATATTTCGCCCTCCTTGCTCGGCAAGGATCCGTATTCCACATACGGAAGGTCAATTGATTTTCTGTTCTGGAATATTCTGAGAACAGCTTCGGAATTTATTTCGACATCCGTATAAAACATTTTTTCTATGTTGACATCAAGCTTTGACAAATCGTTAAAATTACGTTTTGAAAGCGGGACATAGGTTTCAAAGCTGCCGTCCTCAACGTTACATTTTTCCCACTCTCTGTGAATTGTTTCGGTAATGCAATCACTTGATGAGCAAAGCGACACTACCAAAGCCATCGAAAGAGCGATTATCATTATCATAGCAATATTCCGTATGAAATTTTCTTTAAAATCCCGTTTTATTCTATTATCCAAAATCATACTGCTACCACTCCAGATTTTGCGCACTCTTTCGTTCCCTGTTTACTTCAATACTGCTTACTGTGCCGTCTTTTAAATAAATTGTCTTATGCGTCATTTCCCCGATTGTTTTATTATGGGTTACTATTATAATCGAGGTTGAATATTTTTGATTGATTTTTTCAATCAATGTCAATATATCCTTTGAGGTTTTATAATCAAGTGCTCCCGTCGGCTCATCGCACAAAAGCAGCTTGGGGTTTTTTATCAAAGCTCTGCCTATCGAGCATCTTTGCTGCTGACCGCCGGAAAGCTCCTGCGGGAAACGGTCTTTAAGCTCCGAAAGTCCCAATACTTCAATTATTTCTTCTATATCAAGAGGATTGTCCGAAAGATATTCTCCCACCTGAATATTTTCAAAAACCGTCAAATTCGGGACCAGATTATAAAACTGAAAAACAAAACCGAGATAATTTCTTCTGTATTCCGAAAGCTCTGTTCCGTTCAATTTTGTTATATCGATTCCGTCAATAATTATTTTTCCTCCGTCCGAGGAATCTAAGCCGCCGACAACATTCAAAAGAGTGGATTTTCCGCTTCCGGATTGACCCAGCACGGTACACATCTCACCTTTTTCCACCGACATGTTCACGCCGTTTAAAACGCTTACTCTTGCCGCGCCTTCACCAAAACTTTTTGTTAAATTTTCTATATCCAAATATGACAATTTCGCCTTCCTCCTTTCGGCTAAATATACAATGTATATTTTTCTTTATATTCCGAATAATAAAACTAAACAATAAAATCACAAAAAAGGTGACGGTATGCCATACAATAATTTACAAGAACTCATAAATCATAGCAGCAGCACACGCGCATATTTTTTATCACTTCCGGTAGATATGCAAATACGATTGCACGAATACGGTGATTATATAAATTCGGCGCAATCACTTCGGAATGCTGTTTCTGCAATCTCCGATATAAAACATATCGAAGATTCAGGCATGAGGTAGTTGAACTCATGCCTAAACAACAGCTGAAAAATAAAACCCGTTTTTTATGTTATTTTTCTGTTCCGACATAAGTATATCCCGCTTTTTCAACTGCTTTTTTTATAAATTCTTCGTCAATTTCTTTTTTACTCCAAAGCTCAGCACACTTTTTTTCAAATTAACCTTTACATAAAATCCATCCATATTATTAAAGGTATTTTCTACACGGAGCTTACAATGTGCGCAGGTCATTCCATCAATCAATACTGTTGTTTTGTAAGGATAATGGGATAAATTTGTATCCTCGGGCTTTATTGCAATTTCGCCGCCTCCGCCGCAGCAGCCGCTGCTTAATTTTTTTCGATAGCTTATTACCGCATAAACACATATTGCGGCAAGTATTACACAAATCAAAACTGTTGACATGTTTTTCATATTCACCCCTCCGGTAAGTTAGCTTAAACTAACCTTATTATATACCCAAATGTGCGTTTTGTCAACAAATTTCAATAAAATATTTTAACAATATTAACAGGCAGGCATGTAAATCAATTTGTATATAATATCATGAAGTTTTTAAAAAACGTAAAAAAATTTTCTATCCCATAGAATAAAAAAGGCGGCTTATAAAAGTCACCTTTTTATCTGTTTATATTTTCTTTTTGCAAGCAGTCGGATACTTTGAATTTTCATGATAATCTCTGCATTCATTGCATTCTCCGTGCCGCTCGCATTTTCTTTTGCACGGACAATTATCGTTTATGCTAACATCTTTTATAAATTCAATTTTTTTATTTTTCATAGAAATTTTTCCGACCTGCCAGCCATATTCCGCAAGCTCTTTTTTACAGTTTAAAAAAGAATGGTCAATCGGGAATCCGCATATTTCTTCAACCTTAGAAAAATCCAGTTCAATTTTATTTTCGCTGCATCGGCTTACATAGTCCCATAAATTATTGTATTTGCTCATATATCCACCGCATCTTTCTTACTCCCAAGTACGTTCACTGATAATAAACCTCGGACGTGATTTTGTTTCCATATATATCTTGCCTATATATTCTCCTATAATTCCAAGACTTGTGAGCTGCACTCCGGACACAAAGCAAATTATACAAGTCATGCTCGCCCATCCAGAAACGGTCTTCCCGAGTATTGCGCTGATAATAGCCCAAAATACTCCGATAAAGCTTATCCCGGCAATAAAAAGTCCAAAACTCGTTATAAGACGAATAGGCTTAACCGACAGACTCGTAATTCCGTTAAGCGCAAGAGAAATCATTTTGGAAAGCGGATAATGACTTTCTCCCGCTTCTCTTTCTCTTCTTTCATACTCAACCGTTGTGCTTTCAAATCCGAGAAGCGGTACCATTCCTCGTAAAAATAAATTTACCTCCCGAAATTTTGTCAATTCTTTTAATGCTCTTTTGCTCAGCAATCTGTAATCCGCATGATTGAATACGACCTCCGCGCCCAGCAAATTCATAAGCTTGTAAAAAGCCTCCGCTGTAAATCTTTTAAATTTTGTATCGGTATCGCGGCAGGAACGCACTCCGTATACTATCTCATATCCGTTTTTATATTCTTCCACCATTTTATCCACGGCATTTATATCGTCTTGACCGTCACAATCCACCGAAATTGTAATATCGCAATATTCAATTGCTTCAAAAAGTCCTGCCAAAACCGCATTTTGGTGTCCTCGGTTTCTGCTTTGAGCAATTCCTATAAATCTGCTGTCCTGTTTTGAAAGCTCTTTTATTATCTCCCAGGTTTTATCTTTTGAGCCGTCATTTACAAAAAGAATACGGCTTTTTTCGCTTATTGCACCGCATTTAACCAAAGTATTGATTTTATTCAAGAAAATCGGAGCCGTAATCGGCAAAACCTCCTGCTCATTATAACATGGAATAACGAGCCACAATATCGGTTTTTCTGTTCTTTCCATTTTATTTATATTTCCTTTCCGAAAAATAATATTAAAGGCATTTCAATTTAAATCGGAGCAACACTCCCCGCTTTGCTTGCAAAGGGCAAAGTCTCAGGCAGATTGCAAATCTGCGCCGTGATGTTAGCTCCTCAAGGTTTCATTAAAACAGAACTCACCGCCTAAAAAGCAGGCAATCATTTCACTGCGGTTATATTTTCTTTTCGAGACATACCAATTCAACGTCATCAATACCGTTGAAATTGCATGGTACTATTCCCACTTCGGCATACCCTAATTTTTTGTAAAGAGTTCTTGCCGCAGTATTGTTTTTGTTTGTGTCCATTCTTAAAAAGCTGCAGCTGTTTTCCTTTGCATAATCTTCATAAAACTTCACAAAAATTGTACCTAAGCCTTGCCCTCCGCAATCCGGCGAAACAACAAGTGTATGAAGTACCATTATTTCATCCTTTGGTGCATCGGCAAATTTCCAATCGGCAAGCTCGTATTCCTTTACCTCTTCACTGTTTATTTTTGCCGCCGCAACAATTTCTCCGTCTTTTTCCATTACAAAAAGCTCATCTGCCGCCAAAGCATCTTCGGCAGTTTGCTTTGTCGGATAAACCCCTCGTATCCATCCTGTATTATTAGCTGTATCAAGGATTTTATTATATATTCTTTCCACAGCCTCTATATCATCAATTCTTGCTTTTCTTATTTCCATAATTTATCTGTCCTTTATTTTTTCTGTTGAAACAAGCAAATTCTCGTCTGCGATTGTCTTTTAAAAAAATATCCGTCCGCTGAATGCGAACGGATATTTTTAATGTGCATTATTTTAAAGATTCCAAATTTTCGTTTTCAATAATCTTTGCAGCTTCTTCGTTGGTTTTTTCTTCGCCGTTTCCTGTCCAGGTCTCGCTCCAACCGTTTTCATGTCTTTCATATAAGTTATATGTTGTAGCTTCTATAACAGCATCGTAGAACCAATCTGTCTTGCTTACGTCTGACCATGATTTAGCATAGCCTGTTTCGTGGTCGCCGTAACGTACAAGCATCTTATTAATGATTGTCATTGCTTCGGCACGTGTAATCTTAGCGTCCGGTCTGAATGAACCGTCTTCATAACCGGTTATCCAGCATTGACCTGCAACCTTAAGAATTGCATCCTTTGCCCAATGATTATCAATATCCGTAAAGGTGTTTGCAGCAGGTGCAGCATCCTTCGGAGCAAACTTACTTGCTATAACAGCAAATTCCGCTCTTGTAATAGGAGCTGTCGGATTGAATTTACCCTCCGAGTCACCTACAATAAATCCTGCATTTGCCATTGTCGAAATTGAAGCATTCGACCATCTCTTTGCGTCAACATCAGGGAAGTTATTCTCTGTAGCTTCAACAGTTGCACGGAATTCCGGCTTCAGCAATCTGTAGAATGCTGCAACAACCTCTTCACGGGTAATATTCGCATTCGGTTTTACGGTGCCGTCGGGGTAACCTACAATGTAGATTATGTGCTCATCCGAAATCAATTGTTCCGGAGCTACAATGTTAATGAAGTGAGGATAGAGGCGAACTGTATCTGTTACTTCAAACTTGCCTGTTGCAGCTTCTGTAAAGTACGGATTCTTGTACCAACCCTCAAAAGCATAGCCTGTCTTCTCGGGAGCTGTCAAGCTGTCCATATCAAAATATTTCTTGCCTTCTTCTTCGATAAGCTCCTGCTTATTGTTTTCACCGTCTATAACAGTGTAAACAGCCGCTTCGGTTACCGGAGTAAACTTAGCATAGAAGTATGTATCTTCTGTTATCTTCACATCGCCGCTTGCAGATTTTGTGAAGTCTTTGTCAAGATACCAACCCTCAAAGGTATATCCTTCTTTTACGGGAGCTTCAATATCTCCGAGCTTAACTGTATATGTTGTGCCTTCTTTTACAACATTTATGTCTGTTGTTTTGTCATCGACTACAGTATATGCTTTCGGTGCGGTTGTTGTGCCGCCTCCGCCCAAGCTTCCGCCGCTCGAAGAACGTGTTTTGGCATTAACAATTGCAATATTATTTCTATAGTTATTGTCGCTTCTGTCTTTTGAAGCATAATCAATAACTCCGTAAGCTGTACCGCTGTCTTTAATGGTTGTTTTACCTGTCATCGATACTGACACCGCAAGGTTCTGATTTTCAACAGCAGCCGTGAAGTTGCTGATTTCAACCGTAAGGTCATCAAGCTCATGATTCGCATTTGCTTTAAGAGCGGCAACTGTAGGAGTACCCTTTACTTTAAATGCAACAACCGCAGGACTTGCAGCAAAATCGCAGTTTGCTGCGTCAAGTTCAAAAATTTCCGGATTTCCTCCATTTTGTTTAAGCACTATATCGGTTGCAGTCAATGCCGCATGAGTAAGTTTTGCGCTGTCATATGTAACAAAAACTTTAAATTCACCCTCAACGGTCGAATTGTTAAACTGAGCTTTCAGTTCGCTTTTTTCTGTATCGTTTTTGCTGCTGTCCAAATCGATAGCCAATTCTGTCTGAGCGTGCAAAGCATTAAATGCCGCTTTTACCGCGTCCATTTTAAGAGTAGCTTTGTAGTCAAACGACTTATCTGTTGCATTTCCCAAAAGTGCGCTTGTCGGATGAGCTTCATATGCTGCTCCCGAACTGAGCTTTACTTCGGTAACGATTTCCGGAGCAACCTCTTTGGGTGTTTTGTTCAACTTCTCATTATATTTTGAATAGCTGAACAAATTATTTTCAAGATAATCTGCATACGCTGCATTATTTTTTACGTAGTCGCTCAAATTCTCGGCAGCCTGTGCAACTGTTGCAGCCAACATTGTACAAGCAAGTGCCAGCGACAATATTTTTTT
>CAKSJU010000009.1 GCA_934463455.1 uncultured Clostridia bacterium
GGGAACAAATTGCCTTACGGAAAACTTAATTACAGTGTATGTATATGACTGATATGCTATCGGGGAGGTGATCGGTCCAAATTAGTGAAACAGATAGATGGGGAAATAAAAAAAAGGAGGTTTATAACATGGCAAAATTCACTTACTCACCTCGCGGAGTTTGTTCCGTTCAGATTGATTTTGAAATTGAAGGCGGAATTGTTAAAAATATTCATTTTACAAGAGGATGCAACGGTAATACGCAAGGCATTGCAAAGCTTGCGGAGGGAATGCCGGCAAAAGAAGTTATAAAAAGACTAAAGGGCACCGATTGCGGCGGACGAGGCACCTCATGTCCTGATCAGCTTGCACGGGCATTGGAGCAGGCTCTTGCTCAATAGTTAAATATTTTAACTAATATTAAAATATTATTGTAATATTTTTCTTTCGGCAATCATATAATGATATTATACACATATGATAACAGGAGTGATTGCCATGAAGAAATTATTAATTATTTTGTCAATTGTAGCAGGTGTTATTTTTATTGCCGGAAGCTTCGGCGGCGGAGGGCGCACGGATGCCAAGCTTTATTTTGCGGATTCTTCCATGCTTAGGCTTATTCCGTCCGATTTCAGTGTTCGTACAAAAAACAAGGACAAGGCAGCAAAAGCCGTAATCGCCGCACTTGAAAAGGGCAAAGAAAACAATAATAAAATTCTGCGCCTTATGCCGAATGTCAAAAAAGGTTTGTCTGTCCGCGTAAAAGGCAAAACTGCTTATGTGAATATGAGCGGCGAATTTGTACGGTTTCATTCCGACGCACGCCAGCATGAATTTCTGACAATTTATTCGATTGTTAATTCACTGACTTCAATAGACGGTATAATAAATGTTAAATTTACGATTGATAACAAAATCCAAAAGGATTTTAAAGGATTTTGTGACATGCGGGAAACCTTTATTCCCGATTATTACATATAGGAGATGTTAAACATGGCAATTACAAAAGAACTATTCGGAACACTTATCAACGGTGAAAATGTATATTGTTACACTCTAAGTAACAAAAAAGGTTTAAAAGCCGAAATTCTCACTTATGGCGGGATAGTCAAAAATCTTTTTGTCGATGACACAGACGTTGTTCTCGGGCGTGATACTCTTGAAGAATACCTTGACAATGACGGATGCTTTGGTGCATTAATAGGCAGACACGCAAACAGAATAAAAAACGCGGAATTTGAAATAGACGGCAAAACTTATAAAGTCGGCGCAAACAACGGGGTTAATTCTCTTCACGGAGGTTTTGTCGGATTTGACAAAAAAAATTGGTCGGCATTCGAATGCGGAACGGATGAAGAGCCGGAGCTGCTGTTAAAAACATTTTCCCCCGACGGCGAAGAGGGCTTCCCCGGCAATCTTCATGTGAGCGTTACATATAAGCTTACAAATAATAACGGATTGGTTATTCACTACGAAGCAATTTCCGACAAAGATACGGTTGTTAATCTTACCAACCACAGCTATTTTAATTTAAACGGGCATAAATCCGGTACCGTTGACGGGCATACAATGCAAATCAATGCAGATTTTTATACCCCCAATACAGATGAATGTCTTCCCTACGGAGAAATTCTGTCGGTTGAAAATACTCCGTTTGATTTCCGAACTCCAAAAATGCTCAAAGAGGGATTTTCTTCCGATTTTGAACAGATAAAAATGTTCGGCGGATATGACCATAATTTTGTTCTTCGCGGCAGAGGTTTCAGAAAAGCCGCCGTTTTAACCGGAGACAAAACAGGCATAGTAATGGAAACATACACCGACAAGCCGGGCGTACAGATTTACAGCGGTAATTGCATCGATGACGAGCGTGTGTGCAAGGACGGAACCGTATATGCGGTTCATCAGGCAGTTTGCCTCGAGACTCAATATTTCCCGAACAGTACAAGCCTTTCGCATTTTCCGTCAGCTTTCTTGAAAAAAGACGAAAAATACAATTTCACAACAGAATACAGATTTGTAAACAAATAAAAATATGCGGTGGCTAAGCCACCGCATATTTTTATTTGTTTGACAGTATATATACATTGCTCTTCTGCCAATAAGAAACCACATCACGGTCATATTCCACATTTTCGAACATATTATATATCTCCTCCGGCACTTCTTTTGAATCGGATACGAAAAGCGCGGCTTTTTTGCAGCTTTTCGCATCCAGCCGGGAAAGTTCGTAAATATTTTCAAACGGCGAGCCGAGAGATGTCTTTGGGCGATATATCGGTATATTTTCCGAGTAATAGGACAGCACTCCGTAAAGCGGAGATGTCGAAAAACAAATCAACGCGTCAAAATCATTACCGTTTATATACTCCCCTATCTCGCTGTCTTTTTCTCCGTATTCAAAATCATAATCCGTTTTATAATTTGTAAGAAATCCCAGAATATAGAACACGGAAATCAAAACACACAGGCTTTTTTTATCGAATGAGGCAATGCCAACTGCCGCAAATACAGTTAAAAATACCAATGCGTGATTTGCATATCTGTCAAGAAAAACAGGTCTGACCAGCAAAGATGCCGCAATGCCGACGGCACATGTTAAAACAAAAACAGACACGCCGAGCAAAACCGGCAATTTTTTTATATTTTTATTTGTACAAATCCCGACCGCCGCAATAACATAAACCGCAAATGAGCCTGCCATATATGCTGACGCATGCGTGCCGCATTTGTACCAGCTTTTAAAATATGTGCCTATTGTGTCCCACGTTATCGGTGAAATCCAATATTCATTTTCCACCTTATCGGCAAGCTGGCTCAAAAAGGATGCAAGCCACGGAATATACAGCAATAAAACGGCAGCCGCAAAAGCAAACGCCTTTATAAGCTTTTTATTTTTTATTGACGCAGCCATAACAAACGCATATATAATTCCCGCGGACACCAAAGCAAAATAATGAGTATATGCCGAAAGTGCCGCAAAAAGTGCAAGCAAAATCCAATATTTCGTTTTGTCCTCTTTAACTGCCAAAAGCCCGTAAACTCCGCATGCAAATACAAAAAATATGCACCATGTATACATTCTGACCTGAACTGAATATATTGTATAAACCGGCATTGAGGCAAAGAAGAGCGAAAAAAGAAATCCGGCTTTTTCGCCGTACAGATAAGAGATTTTCCGAAAGCCGAATATCATTGTAAGACAAACCGGAATTATCGAAAAAATCTTTGCCGCAGCAAGGCTGTTCCCCGTTATATAAAAGAAGCATTTAAGTCCGTAATAATAAAGCGGCGGATGTACATCCTGCGCAGTTATCCTTGCTATTTCTCCGAATCCGTGCTTTACCATTGCCAGCGTATACGCTTCATCATACCATACATTATTGTTAAATATCAAACATACAAACAAAGCGGTAAAAGCGGTAAAAAATGTCCAAAAAAGAGCTTTATACTTCATTTATGTTACTCTCCTTCGCTATAAATATCGGTCTGCCTTTTACCTCCATATATGTTTTTGATAAATACTGACCGATAATTCCTATCGAAAACATCTGAACTCCGCTCAGAAGGAACATAAAGCACATCATTGACGGATAACCCGCCACAGGGTCACCCCAAACAAGAGTTTTTATGATAATTACCAATATCATTACAAATGCGGTAAAGCAAAAAAGCAGCCCCAAAACCGATGCAATCGCAAGCGGCACGGTAGAAAAAGCAATAATTGCGTCAAGCGAATATTTAAACAGTTTGAAATAATTCCATTTTGTTTTGCCTGCGCTTCTTTCAACATTTTCAAAGCCGAGCCATTTTGTTTTATAACCTACCCAGCTGAATATTCCTTTTGAAAATCTGTTGTATTCCGTAACGCTCAAAACCGAATTTGCAACCCGGCGCGTCATAAGCCGAAAATCCCTTGCTCCGCTTACAAACTCGGTATTCGAAATCTTATTTATAATTTTATAAAACAATTCCGAAAGCGCAGACTTAATTTTTCCCTCTCCCTTTCTGTCTGTGCGATATGCTGCAATTATATCATACTCACCTTTTTTTATCTCCGAATACATATCGCAAAGCAGCTCTATCGGGTCCTGCAAATCAACATCCATTGTGCATATATAATCTCCCGAAGAGTATTTAAGTCCCGCATAAATTGCCGCTTCCTTGCCGAAATTTTTCGAAAAAGAAATATATTTCACCTTATCCGAGCGGGCTGAAAGCTTTTTTATTTCGTTCATTGTATTGTCCGCCGAGCCATCGTCCACAAATATAAGCTCATAGTCTGCCCCGTCAATTTTATCTATTATTTTTGTAAATTCCGAATAATATATTCCTATCGTTTCCTGTTCGTTATAGCATGGTACTATAACAGAAATAATATCTTTATCCATTCTTCTTTTGTCTCCTTAAGTTTTGTATACAAACTACTATTATATAATTATATAATATTTTTTAATATTTGTAAATAGTTTAACCTGATATTACAAATCTTTTATAACTATTGAAAAAAAACGACATTATATATATAATGAGTAAAACGGCAACTCTTGCGCAATATTGCATGAAAGTTTCCCTATTGTGTCAAAAAATCAAAAATACAAATCCGAAAATCCGAAGTATAATGAAATTGTACAAAGGATACGGAGTAAAAAGGAGCTGCTTCAATTATGAATGAACGCCAATCAAAAATACTCAAGCTTTTGCATAAAAATCAAGATTATGTAACGTATTCCGAAATTGCACTGCAAACAGACGTATCTGTAAAAACCGTACGCAATGATGTCGGTGAAATCAAAAATTACCTCGGCGGTGCGGGAGAGATTATCTCAAAGCCGCATGCGGGAATTAAGCTTGTAATCTCGGAGGATGAATGGAACAATTTACACAGCGGCGAAGATTTTGAAGAAAAAGAAATTTCTTTCTTCATAATACGAAGCCTTTTCAAAAGCGGTACGCTCACAGCCCAAAAGCTTGCCGAAAAATATTATCTCGGCAGAGTGCAGCTTGACAAAATTCTCGATCGCATATCCGATTGGTTTTTTGAAAACCATATCGTGTTTGAAAGAAAGCGCGGCAAGGGAATTTCGATAAAATACAGCGAATTCAATTACCGACTTGCATTTTTGAATTTTTTGAGCGACTACACTTCCTATTTTGAAAAGCTTGTAAATGCCGGTAATTCAAAAAATTCCTTTCTTTCTTCTTCCGATTATGCGGCAATCAGCGGTGCTTTAAACGGTTTTGAGCCTGATAAAGTTTCGGCTGCCATAGTCGAAACCGAGCAGCAATTCGGAATAAAGTTCAATTACGTATCCGGCATGAATCTTACATTTTCAGTATCGCTTTGTATACAGCGCATCCGCGCAGGCTGCGGACTGCAAATGCCGAATATATCCGAATGTCCCGCACACGGGCAATCCGGAAAGCTTTTTGCAAAAGTTCTGTGTGAAAAACTCGAATCGGATTACGGAATAAAGTTTTCCGAAAGCGAAAAAGAATTTATCGCTTTTTCCGCAGACATATCGGAAATACGTGAATTCGAGTCCGAGGCGGCAAGACGGCGTTTTGAAGCGATGAATATTGACCTTTGCAGAACAACCGTAAGAGCGGTTAACCTTGTAAGCGAAATAACCGGCGTAAATTTGCGGGAGGATAAATTTTTTGTAAAGCAAATGTTCATTCAATTCAAAGCAACTGTGTCAAGACTTGAATACGGGGTAATATGCAAAAACCGACTGCTGCCCGAAATAAAGGACAAATATCCGAATATGATGGCGGTTGCATGGTTTTTGGGGAACATTTTTGAAAAAGAATTAAATCTTGAGCTTAACGAGCATGAAGTCGGCTTTATCGCACTTCATATAGGCGGTGCAATAGAACGTCAGCTTTCTCTTATGTCCGCTTGTATAGTATGTGACTACGGAATCGGTATTTCGCAGATTTTAAAAGAAAAAATTCTTCGTTTCGTTCCCGGAATAAGGATAACATCGGTTTTTTCCGGCAGAGATATTCATGCCGTAAAAAACGAAAACTGCGATTTTATCATAACAACAACACCGCTTACCGATTACCGGCTCAACCGTGATGTAATAACAGTCGGACATCTCCTTGATGAAAGAGATATAAAATTACTTGAAGATTACATGCGGAAGCTGCGGCTCAAAAAAAGCGGCAGAGTAAACGATATTAACCCCAAGGCAACGCTGTTTAACAAAGAGCTTATTTTCCTGTCATGTGACATACAAGACAAAAATGAGCTTCTGCATATGATTTGTTCAAGACTCGAACAGCTCGGTTATGTTACACAGGAATTTGAGACCTCGGTTATTGAGCGCGAAGCAAGCACTCCGACGGATATAGGCAAAGGTATCGCCGTTCCCCACGGTTTAAGCAGCTTTGTAAATCATTCCGCTGCGGTATTTGCTCACCTTAACACTCCGATTGAATGGTCGGAGGACGGTGAAACGGTGGATTTGATATTTCTGCTTGCTTTTGACCTTGACGAAAATCCCGAGGTTAAAGAAAAGATAATAGGATTTTACAAATCCGTTGTTTCTTTCACAGAAGACGAAGCAGCATACAATAAAATAAAACAAACAACAAGCTCCGATGAAATTATGAAAATATTTGAATTATGGTAAAGGAGGTTACCCGCATGGTACAAGTAAGTTATGAAATTAAAAACGAAGAAGGACTGCACGCACGTCCGGCATCAGATTTTTGCAAAACCGCAAACAAGTTCAAAAGCAGTATTTCCGTAATAAAAGACGGAGAAGCTTTCGAAGCAAAAAGTATTCTTATGGTACTTTGCGTAGGCGCTGTAAAAGGCGACGTAATTGAAATCCGCGCCGATGGTGAAGACGAGCAGGAAGCAGTTGACGCATTAATCGAGACACTGAATATGGAGTGATTTACTATGAAGGTTTACAAGGGAATTGCCGGCTCTCCCGGCATAGCGCACGCAAAAGTTCTCTATTATAAAAAAAATACCGCAAAAATCGAAAATATCGGAATTGATAAAGCAATAGAAAAAGCACTTGAAAAGGTACGCACGCTTCATACAAAAACATTGTTTGAGTTAGGAGAAGAAAAAGCAAAAATATTTTCCGCTTATGAAATGCTTTTGGAAGACGCTATGCTTATCAATCCCATAAAATCGGAAATTGAAAGCGGTAAAACCGAAAAAGATGCAATAAAAAGCGTTACGGAATCAGCGGCAGGCATATTGGAGAAAAAAAAGAACGAATATATGCGCCGCCGTGCCGACGACATCCGTTATATAGGTTCTTTGCTTATTGATATGCTCAGCGGTGCGGATTTTATCTTCCCCGAGGGAGACGATAAATTTATTATTGCAGCACATGAGCTTACTCCGGTAGATACAATGCAATTCGACAGCAAACGCCTGGCAGGGCTTGCAACAGAACTCGGCGGAACAACATCTCATACGGTAATTTTAGCAAAATCATTAGGCATACCCGCCGTTGTAGGAATAACACATATTGATGAAGAAGGCATGCAACCGGCATATATTGACGGTTATGACGGAACACTTGTCGTAGCGCCGGATGAAGATACGGAAAAAGAATACGAAAAAAAGCTTACCTCGGAAAATATACTTTCCGAAGAGCTTGACAAATCCAAAGCTTCGGACGCTTATACAAAGGACGGAGAAAGAATTTACGTTTATGCAAACATAGGAAAGCCCTCCGATTTATCAGGCTTTGAAAATGCCGCATTTGACGGCGTAGGGCTTTTCCGCTCCGAATTTCTTTATTCTTCATCAAATAAAAAGCCGTCCTTTAAAGAACAGGTAAACGCTTACCGCGACGCAATCAAAAAAATGTCTCCCCGACCGGTAACAATCCGAACCCTCGACATCGGAGGAGACAAACAGCTTGATTATCTGAATATGAAAAAGGAGGAAAATCCTTTCCTGGGCAGCCGAGGCATAAGATTGTGTCTTGCAAACCCCGAAATATTCAAAGAACAGCTTAAAGCAATTTTAACGGCAGGCGCAGGCGAAAGCGTCAAAATAATGCTCCCCATGGTCACGTCGCTTGGTGAAGTTAAAACAGCGAAATCATTTTTGGAAGAGGTTAAAAATCAACTGACAGAAGAAAAAACCGATTTTTGCCGAAATATCTCACTCGGAATTATGATTGAGACTCCGGCAAGCGCAATCATGGCAGACGTATTCGCAAAGCATGTTGACTTTTTCAGCATAGGTACAAACGACCTCGTTCAGTATATTAATGCCGCCGACAGAGGCAACTCGGATGTGGAAAATCTGTACAATCCTTATAATCCCGCCGTTATACGTATGCTTTCAAATGTTATCGGCGCAGGCGCAAAGGAAAATATTGACGTAAGCATGTGCGGCGATTTAGCTGCAAACACAAGCTTTACCGAGGTATTGCTCGGCATGGGGCTTAAAAAATTCAGCGTTCCTCTGCCAATGCTCGGCAGAGTTAAAAATAAAATCGGTAAGATAACGCTTGCCGATGCAAAACAACTTGCTCATCTCGCGGTAAATGCCGAGGATGAAAAACAAATAGAACAATTATTAAAAAAGGACGGTGATAACAAATGAATATCGGCGAAGTATTAAAAAAGGAAAACATCGATTTAAGCCTGACAGCTTCATCAAAAGAGGAGGCTTTGAGCAAGCTTACGGACAAGCTGTCCGAAAGCGGATTTTTATCCGACAAAAAAACTTTTTTGGAAGATGTTTTAAAAAGAGAAGCAATTTCCACTACCGGTATAGGATGCGGAATTGCCATTCCACACGGAAAATCTTCGGGTGTCCGAGAAACAACTGCGGCAATCGGCAGACTTTCAGACAGTCTGGAATGGGAAAGCGTTGATGACAAACCGGTTGAGTTTATAGTTTTGCTTGCCGTAAACGATGCAGACAAAACCGGCGTCCATGTGAAGCTGCTTTCACAAATGGCACGCAAGCTGGCTTCCGAAGAAACCTGCAAGCGTCTTTTATCGGCACAGAGCGCAGAGGAAATTATAACTATCTTTTCGGAATAACTAATTAATCATTCCATAATAAAAGGAGGATATCAAAATGAAAATTGTAGGAATTGCGGCATGTACGTCCGGTATAGCACATACGTATATCGCCAAAGAAAAGCTCGTTACCGCCGCAAAGGAGCTCGGTCACGAAGTGCATATCGAAACTCAAGGGACAATAGGTACCGAGGATGAGCTTACAAAAAAAGATATTGAAGCGGCTGATGTTGTCATCATTGCGGCAGACATCAAGGTCGGCGGCAAGGAACGCTTCAAGGGCAAAAAAATTGTTGAAGTGCCCACTCATATAGCTATAAAATCGCCAAAAGCATTGATTAATAAAATTCAGGACGAATTAGGTAAAGGAGGAAATTAAAATGTTTAAAAAGCTGCAAATCAAAAAACATGCCCTGACCGGTATTTCTTTCATGCTTCCTCTTGTTGTTGCTTCCGGTCTGCTTATTGCCATAGGTAACATCTTCGGCGGAAATCCGTCAACAATATCCGATTATAAAGCGGGCTACAATATTTGGGAAGCCGCCGTAACACTCGGTGTTTACGGAATGGGACTTCTCCCCGGTGTAATGGGTGCCGCGATAGCGTATTCAATCGCCGACCGACCGGGTATTGCCCCCGGCTTGCTTATGGGTATGATTGCTCAAAATATGGGCGCTGGCTTTCTCGGCGGTATGCTGGGCGGATACCTTGCCGGCTACTTTGTGGAATTTTTAAAAACTCATTTAAAAGTTCCGAAATGGGCACAGGGACTTATGCCAATGATGATTATTCCTTTAATCTCTTCCGTTATAATCGGACTTGTAATGTTCTTTGTCATCGGCGGACCTATTGCATGGCTTTCGGAAACGCTTGAAAATTTCCTTGTAAACATGCAGACAGGCTCAAAAGGAATATTCGGTGCTATAATGGGTGCTATGGCGGCATTCGACTTCGGCGGCCCGGTAAACAAGGTTGCATCGCTTTTTGCGGACGGACTTTTAATGGACGGTGTCTACGGACCTGAAGCCGTTAAAATATGTGCTTCCATGATACCTCCGTTCGGTGTGGCTCTTTCATGGCTGATTAAACGCTCACGTTATACAAAGAGTGAAACCGATAATATAAAAATTGCATTCCCTATGGGAATTTGCATGATAACCGAAGGTGTTATTCCGATTGCCGCGGTTGACCCGATAAGAGTAATTGCTTCTTGTTCAATCGGTGCTGCTGTCGGCGGAGCTATGATTATGATTTTGAATGTCGGCTCAATGGTTCCCTCCGGCGGAATGTTCATAGTACCCGCTATGATTAATCCCTGGGGCTTTATGGCAGCTTTGACGGTCGGCACCGTTATAACCGCTCTGCTCCTTGTATTCTTAAAAAAGGACGCAAAAGAAGAAGATGCCGTAGTTCTTGAGGATGAGGAAGAAATCGACCTTTCTCAAATCAAAATCGGCTGAGTAAGAATGGCTGATTAATGTGAAACTTCATTTCACGTTAAGCCTCCGGCGGATTTAATCTCTTATCATTCCCTGCCCTGCGGATAAGAGACGTTTAAGTACAATTTGTGCCGGCGCAGGGCGGCAGAATGGAGATTAAAATGTACGTTTCAATGAAAAATATGCTTGCCGCAGCAAATGCGGAAAATTATGCGGTAATGGCAATTAACTGCTTCAATCTTGAAACAGCGCGCAGTGTAATAAGCGCGGCGGAAAAATCCAAATCGCCAATTATAATAAATATTTTCTATGAGCATCTTTTAACTCACAGCCCAAGCAATATTATTGCACCGCTTGTCAAAACACTTGCCGAAGATGCATCGGTAAACATTGCTCTTAATCTTGACCACGGAAAAGAAGCATGGTATATAAAAAAAGCTGTTGACGACGGATTTTCCTCGGTTATGATTGATGCATCGGAATATGATTTTGAAAACAACATCAGAATAACTAAAGAGCTTTCCGACTACGCTCATGCGCACGGAGCAAGCTCCGAGGGCGAAATCGGATGTATGGGTGCATGCGAAGGAGGAGCTTTTACAAATGACAAAATGTATACCGACCCGAATCAAGCGAAAATCTTTTACGAAAAAACCGGAATAGACGCGCTTGCAGTATCAATAGGAACATCTCACGGAAATTACCCCGACGGAAAAGTTCCTGAATTCGATATTGAACGTCTCAGTCAAATAAAAAAACTTACCGGTGCTCCTTTGGTGCTCCACGGCGGCTCGGGGTCGGGTAAAGAAAATATTTTAAATGCCGTAAAAGCCGGGATAAACAAAATAAACGTCGGCTGTGATTTTATGAATGCCAATCTCAGTGCAATCTCAAAACAGCTTAAGGAAAATCCCGAAACAAACTTTTTTGACCTTATTCATCAAACGGAAAAAGAAAGCGAGGAGCTTGTAAGATACTATATAGGTCTGTCCGGCTCCGAAAATAAAAACAAATAAAAGAACAGGAGATGTATTAACTATGTTAATGAATATGAAAGAAATGCTTAAGGTTGCCGATAAAAACGAATTTGCCGTACCGGCATTTAACATCGGAAGTGAAGCGATTTTAAAGGGTGTTGTCGAAAGTGCAAACGAAAAAAACGCACCGGTTATTCTTGCAATCCATCCGACAGAGCTTGAATTTTTGGGCGACAGCTTTATCAAAACATGTATTGAAGAAGCGAATAAATCAAGAGTTCCGATGGTTATTCATCTTGACCACGGCGGCAAGTTTGAAGAAATACTCCGTGCAATCCGCTGCGGTTTTACCTCGGTAATGATTGACGCGTCTCAAATGTCATATGAGGATAATATTGCCATTACAAAAAAGGTTGTTGAGGTTGCGAAAGTATCGGATGTTTCCGTTGAAGCGGAGCTCGGCACAATCGGAACAACCGGTGAGTCTTACGAGGGCGGCACAAGCAATATTATTTACACCGACCCTGCTTTAGCAAAGGATTTTATCGAAAAAACCGGTATTGATTCCCTTGCTGTCGCAATAGGAACAGCCCACGGAATTTATCCGAAAAATATGAAACCCGAGCTTAAGCTTGACTTGCTCAAAACAATCCGCGATACCGTTGACATTCCGCTTGTTCTTCACGGCGGCTCAAGCAATCCCGACAAAGAAATTGCCGAATCGGTAAAAATAGGAATTTCAAAAATTAATATTTCAAGTGATATTAAATTTGCATTCTATAAAAAATGCCGCGAAGTTCTTGCCGAAAATCCCAAATGGATTGAGCCGAACGCAATCTATCCGCCCTGCATTAAAGCAATGCGTGAAGTTGTTGAATTTAAAATGCAGCTGTTCAATGATATCGGGAAGGCAGAATTATACAAGTAATAAGGGGATGTAAAAAAACTCCGAAACGCAAAAAGGCATGTATTACTCGAAAAGTATATATTATTTCCTATTCCAAAAAAAGGCGGTGTACTTTTTATACACCGCCTTTTTTGGTTTATTAAGAAAGAAAGTTTTATTTTCCGCTGTCTCCGTAGTTGGAAAGAACTCTCGCGGACGGGTCATTGACGTTGCATCCTTCCCATTTTTTGTTTGGCATCCAAAAATCAACTATCATTTCGCTCTGTCCCGGATAATACTTTTCAAATATTTCTCTGTACAAAAGCGATTCTTTTGTAAAAGGCATTGCATGAAGATATTTTTTTCTCTTTTCTTCATATTCCTCATCCGAATAATATTTATCCGCAAAATCCTTTAAATACCACACCATGGAATGACCTACCGCATCCGAAAATGCCGCTTTTTCACGATAGAGAATATCGCGAGGTAAATAATCACCCTCAAAGGCATGGCGCAAAAGATATTTTCCTTTTCCGTAGGTGTTGATTTTTTTCTCCGGGTCTATGCTCATTACATATTCCACAAAATCAAGATCTCCGAAAGGTACGCGAGCCTCAAGCGAGTTTACCGATATGCAGCGATCGGCACGAAGAACATCATACATATGAAGCTCTCTTATTCTCTTCTCCGATTCTTCTTGAAAAGCTTTTGCCGAAGGTGCAAAATCGGTATATTTATATCCGAAAAGCTCATCCGATATTTCACCGGTAAGGAGCACTCTGATGTCGGTATTTTCATGAATATACTTGCACAGCAAATACATACCCATGCTTGCTCTTATCGTTGTAATATCAAATGTCCCCAGAATTTTTATAACTCTGTCGAGTGATGACAAAACATCGTCCTTTGTTATTATAACCTCCGTGTGGTCGCTTCCTATATAGTCCGCAACCTGCTTTGCATATTTTAAATCTATTGCATCTTCGCTCATACCTATTGCAAAGGTTTTAATCGGCTTATCGCTTTTCCTTGCCGCAATCGCACAAACCAAGGATGAGTCAAGTCCTCCCGAAAGCAGATAGCCTACCTTAGCGTCGGCAACAAGTCTTTTTTCTATGCCCGCAACAAGCTTGTCATGAATATTTTTGCAAACTGTTTCGAGGTCGTCGTGACATACGCTTTTAACCTCTGTCATATCACGGTAGCATACAAATTTTCCGTCTTTATAATAATGTCCGGGCGGGAAAGGCATAATTTTATCGCATATCGCCGTCAGGTTTTTCGGCTCGCTTGCAAAAAGTATAATGCCGTCTTTGTCATATCCGTAATACAGCGGTCTGATACCTATCGGGTCACGCGCGGCAATATATTCCTTTTTTTCTCCGTCATATATAATAAGTGCAAATTCCGCGTCCAGCATTTTAAACATGTCTGTTCCGTATTCGTAATACATCGGTAAAAGTATTTCACAGTCCGAGCCGCTGGTAAAAGTATATTTTTCCGACAGCTTTTCCTTTATCGATTCAAAACCGTAAATTTCCCCGTTGCAAACAACATAGCTGTTATTTAGTGCAAAAGGCTGCATACCGCTTTCGTCAAGTCCCATTATTGCAAGACGGTGAAAGCCCAAAAGTCCTTTTCCGGTACCGATAATTCTCGTCATATCGGGACCTCTGGAAATTGTTTCGTCAAATCCTTTTTTAAATAAATCCAAAGCGGCACCGCATCCGCAATACCCCATTATTGAACACATACCAAATTCCTCCGAAAAATTTATTCAGCATATCACATAGGGCAAGTGCTGTACCTGCGGTGCCACCTATTTTTATACTTTTTCGAACTTCAATTCAAAGTCCCGCTAACTCACGCATAGCTCCTCGGCGCACCTACTAAAGCATCTTTACTCTTTCGGATTGCGGCTCACCGGGTGTTATTCATGCGGGCTCATTCCGTATGGCTCTCACCGTCCCATACTCGCTTTTGGTGATTTCCCGCATTACTTCTCCCGATTCAAACGCCTTTATTCAACATCCTGAAGCGCGTCATAACCTTCTTCGCCCGTTCTTACCTTAACAACATTTTCAACATCGTATACAAAAATCTTACCATCACCGATATGACCTGTATACAATACCTTTTTAGCCGTTTCGATTACCGCTCTTACAGGAACTTTACTTACAACTATATCAACCTGAACTTTCGGCAGCAGATTGGTTTCAACCGGTACACCTCTGTAATATTCCGGTTTGCCTTTTTGCTGACCGCAGCCCATAACATGCGATACTGTCATACCCGTTATGCCCAAGCTCATCATTGCATTTTTAAGTGATTCAAACTTTGCTTCTTTACATACAATTTCAACCTTTGTGAATTTGGGAACTCCGTCCTTATGCTCCGGCTTGTGATATACTTCTTCAACCTGTACTGCTTTTGATACCGGTACATCACCGGTAATTGCTTCGCCGTAGTCTGCCGCCGTTGTATCCGGCTCCATTGCATAACCCGCATAAGCTGTAAGCAAGCCGTGTTCGGAAATATCCAAACCTGCAATTTCATCACTTGCTTCTGCACGTAAACCGATTGTATGCTTTAAGATTAAGAATACTATCGTTATGATAACAGCAACATATGCAATTACTGAAAATACCCCAAGTGCCTGAACGCCGAGGAACTTAAATCCGCCGCCGTAGAACAAGCCTTGCATAACCGGCAATGTACCGTCTGCTTCGGCAATACCGCCTGTTGAGAACAGTCCCAAAAGAATTGTACCTACAGAGCCGCAGACTCCATGTACAGAGATAGCTCCGACAGGGTCATCTATTTTTGCAACCTTATCAAAAAATTCTACCGCAACAACAATCAAAATTCCGAATATGATACCCATAATCGCAGCACCGAGAGGGCTGACCGTATCGCATCCGGCAGTTATACCTACCAAGCCCGCCAAAGCTGCATTATATGTCATTGAAACATCCGGCTTACCGTAACGAACCCATGTGAAGATAAGTGTTGTACAGCATGCAACAGCAGCAGCGATGTTTGTGTTGAAGAATATCAAGCCTGCTCTTTGTACTTGTGCGTCCGAATCCATTCCTACGGTAGAAGCACCGTTAAATCCAAACCAACAGAACCAAAGGATAAATACACCGAGTGCAGCAGCCGTCAAGTTATGTCCGAGGATTGCTTTCGGCTTACCGTCCTTACCGTATTTTCCGATACGCGGTCCGAGGATTGCCGCACCGATTAATGCGCAAACACCGCCGACCATATGTACTGCCGTGGATCCGGCAAAATCATGGAAGCCTAACTGTGCAAGCCAGCCGCCGCCCCAAATCCAGTGACCCGAAATCGGATAAATGAATAAGGAAATTGCAGCGGAATAAAGACAATATGCACTGAATTTTGTACGTTCTGCCATTGCTCCCGAAACAATTGTCGCGGAGGTTGCACAGAATACCGTCTGGAATATAGCATATGCCCAAATCGGAACTCCCGCCGGAAGAATATCGCTGTAATCCTTCATAATCATCGGGTCAATCCATCCGAACAATGCCGTACCCGACCCAAACATTATTCCAAAGCCGAACAGCCAGAAACATGGCGTTCCTATACAAAAATCCATAAGGTTTTTCATAAGAATGTTACCTGTATTCTTTGCACGGGTGAAGCCTGCTTCACACATCGAAAATCCGGCTTGCATAAAAAATACCAACGCTGCACCGAGCAGCACCCAAATTGTGTTTACTGCACTGAATGTCATTTTAACCACTCCTGTTTTTTTATATATTTTCTGCGGACTGTGAGGCTTTTTAATGCCTCACTTATTCCCCCTGTCCGCATTTTATTATCCGCCCCGCGGAATATTAAACTTTTTTTGTATCTTACATTGGCTTTCAACTGCCGCGTACTTTACGTATGCAATTGAGGGCAAATGTGCAAGATTAGCAAATTTTACAAAAAATTATCTTACACCGAATAATAAGTCTCCATAAGTCGGGAACGGCCAATATTTGCTGTCGGTAAGAGTCTCGGCTTCGTCCGCCGCTACTCTTAAGGCTGCCATTTTGGCAAGAACATCATCACGAACAAAGTTTGCTTGGTCGGTGATTGCTTCTTTGATTTTAAGCTCTGCTTCCGATTTTTCAAGTTCTTCGGTTCTGTCGTAAATCAAATCGGCCAAAGATGAAAGCTTTGTGATAATGGATGTTTCATATCTTGACGATACGCTGTCGCTGACCGCTTTTTTCTTTGCCGCAACCTCTGCCAGTGCTCCGACGTATTTTTCGATAGCCGGCAGGATTTCTTTCTTCGCCATATCAATCATTGTGAGTGCTTCGATATTAACCGTCTTTACATAGTTTTCAAGCATGATTTCGCATCTTGATTCAAGCTCCGGCATAGTAAATACTTTTTGCTCTATCAGCATATCGGCATTCTTTTTATCAAGAAGCTTCGGCATGCAATCCGCGGTTGTTTTCAAATTTGACAAACCTCTCTTTGCCGCTTCTTCCATCCACTCTTCGCCGTAACCGTTTCCGCCGAAGATAATTCTCTTGTGCTCTTTTATGGTTTCTTTAATCAAATCATGCAAAGATGTCTCGAAGTCATCAGCCTTATCAAGTTTATCAGCAAATTCTTCAAGCACTTTCGCAACCGATGCGTTAAGCATAATATTTGCACAAGCGATACTGTTTGATGAACCCAGCATTCTGAATTCAAATTTATTTCCGGTAAATGCAAACGGTGATGTTCTGTTTCTGTCGGTTGCATCCTTTTTAAATACCGGCAAAATATCAACTCCAAGCTGCATTTTTGCTTTTTTGCTTCCTTCATATGCTGTGTCTTCTTCAATTGCTTTTAAAACAGCTTCAAGCTCTTCACCGAGGAAAATCGAAATGACTGCCGGAGGAGCTTCATTTGCTCCGAGTCTGTGGTCATTTCCCGCTGTAGCAACCGATAATCTCAAAAGGTCTTGATATTCGTCAACTGCTTTGATAACCGCTACCAAGAACAATAAGAACTGTGCGTTCTCGTACGGTGTCTCACCCGGAGTAAGCAAATTCACTCCCGTGTCCGTCGAAATTGACCAGTTGTTATGCTTTCCGCTTCCATTTACTCCCGCAAACGGTTTTTCGTGAAGCAGACAAACAAGTCCGTGTTTTGCAGCAACCTTTTGCATAATTTCCATAGTCAGCTGGTTGTGGTCAGTTGCAATATTTGTTGTTGAATAAATAGGTGCAAGCTCATGCTGCGCCGGAGCAACTTCATTGTGCTGAGTTTTTGCAAGTATTCCGAGTTTCCAAAGCTCGTCATTCAAATCCCTCATATACTCCGCAACCCGAGGCTTGATAATTCCGAAATAGTGATCATCCATTTCCTGACCTTTCGGCGATTTTGCTCCGAACAATGTTCTTCCGGTATAAACAAGGTCATGTCTTTTATCGAACATTTCTTTATCAACAAGGAAGTATTCCTGCTCGGGTCCCACCGAAGTTCTTACCATATGTACGCTGTCGTTTCCGAAAAGCTTCAATATTCTCAATGCCTGTTTATTCAAGGCTGCCATAGAACGAAGCAACGGTGTTTTTTTATCAAGTGCTTCACCCGTATATGAGCAGAATGCTGTCGGTATACATAGCGTTTTTCCTTTAATGAAAGCAAATGATGTCGGATCCCATGCTGTATATCCTCTCGCTTCAAATGTTGCTCTCAATCCTCCCGACGGGAACGATGACGCATCCGGCTCACCCTTAATCAATTCCTTTCCGGAGAATTCCATAATTACTCCGCCGTCCGGCGCGGGAGAAATAAAACTGTCATGCTTTTCGGCTGTAACACCTGTCATCGGCTGAAACCAATGTGTGTAATGCGTTGCTCCTTTTTCCACCGCCCAATCTTTCATTGCAACGGCAACAGCATTTGCAAGCGATATATCAAGCTGCTTACCCTCTTCAATTGTTTTTCTGATTGAATTGTATACTTTTTCCGGCAGTCTCGCTTTCATCTGCCTATCATCAAATACATTGCTTCCGAACATTTCCGGTACTGTAACCATAACCATCAACCTTTCTATTTTTTACTAAAACAAAAAGGCAAGGACGCTCACGGGGAATTGATTTTCCCAAGGCGTCCTTGCCTTATGTGACCTATTATATACCTGCTTTTATAATTTGTCAAGTGTTTTTTTAAAAAAAAAATAAAAATTTTTTTCTGCAATTTGTGCATTAATAGGAAGAAATATTTCAGTGTTAAAATTTTTAAAATTTTTTTTAAAAAAGTATTGACATTTCAAAAAAAGTGTGCTATGCTTTACTAAACCGTTGAGGAAGAGTAAGTAAGTTTTGAAACTGCTTTTTAAGAGAGCCGCAGACGGTGGGATTGCGGCAAAGTAAGACTTAACCGAATGGACTTCCGAGGGCAATCGGAAACAAGGATTATTCTTTGGAGTATGTGCGACGGAGTTAGGCGCTTCGTAAAAAAACGTCGGCGTATGGTTGTACGCGTCAGAGTGGACGCATTTTAAAAGCGTCAAGCAGGGTGGCACCGCAGGAGGATTTTATCTCCTGTCCCGGCAATTATTATTTATTGCGGGACAGGAGTTTTTTTATACCCTTTGTACCGCAAAGAAGAAAGGAGACATACATCATGTCAAACAAAATGTCAAACGAACAAATCCCCTACAAAATCTACTTAAACGAAAACGAAATGCCGAAAGCATGGTACAATTTAAGAGCGGACATGAAAAATAAGCCGGCGCCGCTTTTGAATCCCGCTACGTGCAAGCCAATGAAGCCCGAGGAGCTTTCTCCGGTTTTCTGTGATGAGCTTATCGCTCAGGAGCTGGACAATGATACCGCATTTTTCGAAATTCCCGAAGAAATACGCAACTTCTATAAAATGTACCGTCCTTCCCCGCTTGTTCGTGCATATTGTCTTGAAAAGAAGCTCGGTACTCCCGCAAAGATATATTATAAATTTGAGGGAAACAATACAAGCGGAAGCCACAAGCTTAATTCCGCAATTGCGCAAGCTTATTATGCAAAAAAGCAAGGCTTAAAAGGAGTTACCACCGAAACGGGAGCAGGTCAGTGGGGTACGGCGCTTTCTATGGCATGCTCGTACTTTGATCTCGATTGCAAAGTGTATATGGTTAAGGTTTCATATGAACAAAAGCCATTCCGCCGCGAAGTAATGCGTGTATACGGCGCATCGGTAACTCCCTCCCCTTCATCCGAAACAGAGGTCGGCAAAAAAATCCTTGCCGAACATCCGGGAACTACCGGAAGTCTCGGCTGTGCAATCTCCGAAGCAGTGGAAAAAGCGGTAAGCACCGAAGGTTACAGATATGTTCTGGGCAGCGTACTTAACCAGGTACTCCTGCATCAATCCGTTATAGGCCTCGAAACAAAAGCCGCACTCGACAAATACAACATTAAGCCGGACATTATCATAGGCTGTGCCGGCGGCGGCTCGAACTTAGGCGGCTTGATTGCTCCGTTTATGGGCGAAAAGCTGCGCGGTGAGGCCGACTACAGAATTATTGCCGTTGAGCCTGCTTCCTGCCCAAGCTTTACAAGAGGAAAATTTGCTTATGACTTCTGCGATACCGGAATGGTTTGCCCGCTGGCAAAAATGTATACGCTCGGCAGCGGATTTATTCCCGCTCCGAATCATGCAGGCGGATTAAGATACCACGGAATGAGCTCTACTCTTTCACAGCTTTACCACGACGGTTATATGGAAGCTGTTTCCGTTCCTCAAACAAATGTATTCGAGGCAGCGGAAGAATTTGCAAGAGTTGAGGGCATACTTCCCGCCCCCGAAAGCAGCCATGCAATAAGAGCGGCAATTGACGAAGCACTCAAATGCAAGGAAACCGGAGAAGAAAAAACCATTGTGTTCGGACTTACCGGTACGGGATATTTTGATATGGTTGCATACGAGAAATTCCACGACGGAAAAATGGATGATTATATTCCCACCGACGCGGAGCTGGAGGAAAGTATTTCAAAACTGCCCAAGGTAGAATAGCACAGAGAAGATTAAATTAGAATATTTTAAAATATTTTTAAAAACGGTTGACAATAATAAAAAAATATGCTATACTTGTTGTAATATCATGAAAAGAAAGGATAAAGTTATGAAAACGTATATCAATAATTTTGCATTTACATATCGATTTTATTATTACTTTTACTTTATGTTCTCCAAAGTAAGAGCGATTTGTGATGCAGAAAAAAATGTATACGCTTAAAATACTTTATACCTCATAATAGGTACAATAGTTGTATTTAAGCCGTACGGATCACAAATCCGTACGGCTTTTTTATTATTTATTTTACATGCCGATAAAAAACGGCGGAACGGAGGCTGTCATGACAGAGATTGAAGAAGCAAGGAAATCAATAAACGAAGCAGACAAGGAAATTGCCGGGCTTTTTGTAAAAAGAATGAAAGCCGTAGAAAAGGTTTTTGAGTACAAAAAGCTTCACGGATTACCGATATATGATGAAAAACGCGAACAAAACGTAATACAAAAAGCGTCGTCATACATTGAGGACGAAACAATCCGCGCATATTATATCGATTTTTTGAAAAGCATAATGAATATTTCAAAAAAATATCAATCACGTCTGCAAAACGGAGTGAAAATCGCATATTCCGGAATAAAAGGTGCTTTTGCACATATTGCCGCATCAAAGCTTTATCCGGACGGAAACCTTATTTCATATCCTGATTTTTCTTCCGCATACAATGCAGCTGCGGACGGTGAATGCGATTTGGCTGTTCTGCCGATAGAAAACAGCAGTGCCGGAGAAGTCGGCAGCGTAATAGATATGATTTTTTCGGGAAGCCTTTATATTAACGGAATTTACAACCTCCCCATAAGTCAAAATCTTTTAGCTGTAAAAGGCGCGAAAATAAGCGATATTAAAACCGTTGTAAGCCATCGTCAGGCAATAAACCAGTCTATGGACTACATAAAAGAAAAAGGATTTGAAATATGTGAGACTACCAATACCGCAATAGCCGCAAAATCGGTTGCCGAGCAAAATGACAAATCCGTTGCCGCAATAGCAAGTCTTGAAACCGCACCAATATACGGCTTGGAGGTCCTTGACAGAAATATAAACAAAAGCAACGTCAATACAACAAGATTTGCAGTTTTGTCTAAAGTAAAAGCTAAGTCGGAAAATGAAAATACAGTTCTTTTGTTTACCGTTTCCAACAATGCCGGCTCTCTTGCAAAAGCGATAAACATCATCGGAAAATATAACTACAACATGGTAAGTCTGCGCAGCAGACCGCTTAAAGAGCATCCGTGGAAATATTATTTTTATGTAGAGATTGACAAAAACGTAGAAACAGAGCTCGGAAATATTATGTTATCAGAGCTTAAAGAACACTGCGACCTGTTGAAGGTTGCGGGAACATTTACCGAAAGGAGTCTTTAAAAATGGGGACACTAAAAGTTAAAACAGACAGCAAAGAATACGAAATTATCATAAAACGCGGAATACTTAAGGAAGCCGGAAAATATATACCCGCTCACAACAAAATCCTTATTGTTACGGACGAAAATATTCCGAGTGAGTATACAAATGCCGTAAGAGATGCTCTCCCCTCCTCCGCTCTTATAATAGTACCTGCCGGAGAACAAAGCAAAAGCCTTAAAACCTTTGAAGAGCTTCTTTCGATTATGCTTGATAACGGATTTACCAGAAAGGACGCCGTAATTGCGATAGGCGGCGGTGTCATCGGAGATTTGTCGGCATTTACCGCTTCCTGTTACATGAGAGGCATAAGCTTTTACAACCTCCCCACCTCCCTGCTTTCGCAGGTGGATTCTTCTGTCGGCGGGAAAACAGCGGTCAACTTAAACGGAATAAAAAATATTGTCGGAACATTTTACCAGCCTGATAAAGTTCTTATAGACCCGGACACACTCCGAACACTTCCCGAAAGAGAATACGCGTCCGGAATGGCAGAGGTTATAAAAATGGCGGCATGCCTTGATAAGGATTTCTTCGAATATCTCGAAGGGGCGGACTTTAAAGAAAATATTGAAGAAATTATAACTCGTGCCATAGAAAACAAAATTAAAATAGTCGCACAGGACGAAAAAGAAAGCGGACTTCGAAAGGTGCTTAATTTCGGGCATACAATCGGACACGGAATTGAGGTTACTACCGGTTTAAATCATGGTGAAAGCATAGCTCTCGGCATGCTCCCCATGTGTTCGGGCGATGTTCAAAGCAGAATAAAAAAGCTTATGGAAAAAGCAAAGCTGCCGCTTTATGCGGATATAAACGCACAGGGCGCAGCAACAGCGGCAAGTCACGACAAAAAAGCCGCAGGCGACAGCATCAGCATAGTAAAAACAGACGAGATAGGTACTTTTCATTTTGAAAATGTAACCGCCCTTGAGCTTGAAAATATGATAAAGGAGGTATTTTAAATGAAAAATACATTCGGACATTCGGTAGCGCTGACGCTATTCGGAGAAAGTCACGGAGGTTGTATCGGTGCGGTTTTGGACGGTCTTGCACCAGGAATTGAAATTGACGAAGAATATATCAAAAGCCGGCTTACTCTGCGCCGTCCGTCCGGCAAAATCTCAACATCCCGTTCCGAAGCCGACAATTTCAGGATAGTCAGCGGAGCTTTAAACAAAACAACCACCGGAGCACCGCTTACAATACTTATCGAAAATACCGACACAAAAAGCAAGGATTACTCACAAATGCAGGAAATCGCCCGTCCGTCGCATGCGGATTTTACCGCAAATGAAAAATATCACGGTTTTCAGGATACAAGCGGCGGAGGACATTTCAGCGGGAGAATTACCGCTCCGATTGTTGCAGCGGGAGCAATTTTAACACTTGCTCTTTCTAAAAAAGGAATTAATATCGCAACACACATAAAATCATGCAAGGACATTTCCGACAGAGATTTCGAAGATTTGGAAAAAGATATAAAATACCTTAATTCCGCAGAATTTGCGGTACTTGACAAAGAAAAAGAAAATCTGATGAAAGAGGTAATTATCTCGGCAAAGGAAAACGGAGACAGCGTGGGAGGGATTTTGGAAACTGCCGTAACCGGCATACCTGCCGGAGTCGGCGAGCCATGGTTTGATACCCTTGAAGGGGTAATTTCCAAGGCAATCTTCAGTATTCCCGCAGTAAAAGGAATTGAATTCGGCGCAGGATTCGGCATTTGCGGCATGTTCGGCTCGCAGGCAAATGATGAATTTTATTCCGAGAACGGGAAAATATATACCTACACAAACAATTCCGGAGGTATACAGGGCGGAATTTCAAACGGGATGCCGATTATTTTCCGTACTGCAATAAAACCCACGGCAACAATATTTAAAGAACAAAAAAGCGTAAATTTCAAAACATCCGAAAATACTGCTCTTATCCCCCGCGGCAGACATGACCCGTGTATAGTTCACAGAGCAAGAGTAGTAGCGGACAGTATGACGGCACTTGCTTTGGCTGATATGCTTGCACTGCGTTTCGGTACGGATTGGCTCGGTGATACAAAATGAAATACGGATTAATAGGAAAAACATTAAAACACAGCTTTTCAAAAGATATTCACGAAAGACTCGGCTACGAATACAGCCTGAAAGAGCTTGCCCCGGAAGAGCTTGACACATTTTTCAAGAAAAAAGATTTTTCGGCAATAAATGTGACAATTCCTTATAAAGAGGCAGTTATTAAATATTTGGATGAAATTGACCCCGCCGTATTGCAAATCGGTGCGTGCAACACCATTGTAAACAAAAACGGCAGACTGTTCGGATACAACACGGATTTTTCGGGTGCAAAAGCTTTGATATTACGGCAAAACATACCCATACAAGGAAAAAAAGCTCTGATTTTGGGAACGGGCGGAACAAGCAAAACATATTATCACGTGCTGAAATCACTCGGTGCTGCAAAAATAAAAAAAGTAAGCCGCACACCGGCAAATGAGGAAATTTCATACGATGAAGCATACTCCCGCTGTTCGGATGCCGAAATAATAATAAATACCACACCGGTCGGCATGTTCCCTAACACCGATGCTTCACCGATTGACCCAAGCCGCTTTCCGCAGCTTTCTCTTGTTGTAGATGCAATTTACAATCCGCTCCGAACAGAGCTTGTGTTAAAAGCGCGTCAACATTCCGTCAAAAGCAGCGGCGGACTCTATATGCTTGTATCTCAAGCGGTGTTTGCCTCCGAGCTTTTCGAAAAGGTAAAAGCAGAGGAAAAGACAATAACAAATATATATCACACCTTGCTGAAAGAAAAAAGAAATACAGTATTTATAGGCATGCCCGGTGTCGGGAAATCAACGATTGCAAGGCTTATAGGCGGCAATTACATCGACACCGACAAAGAAATCGAAAAGAAATATTTAATGTCCCCAAAAGACATAATATTAAAATACGGAGAAAAGAATTTCAGAGAAAAAGAAAGCACTGTTATAAAATCTCTTTCGGATATAAACGGTGTCGCAATCGCAACCGGCGGAGGCGTTCCGCTAAGCGAGGAAAACATAAAAAATCTCAAAAAAAACGGTATCGTAATATATCTCGATGCACCGCTTGAACGGCTTACCGCCACGGAGGGCCGACCGCTTTCGAAAAATCCGGAGCTTTTAAAAAAGCTTTATATTCAGCGTAAAGATGTATATGCTGCCGCATGTGATATATCGGTATCCGCAGCCGGCAGTATAGACGACACTTTAAAAAATGTAAAGGAGACACTCGAAAACTATGAAAATACTTGTTATTAACGGTCCGAATTTGAATTTTCTCGGAATACGCGAGCCGAACATATACGGAAAAGGGACATATAAAGACCTTTGCTCGTTAGTGGAAAATTACTGCAAGAAAAAAAATATTGTATGTGAAATATACCAATCAAATCACGAGGGAAACATAGTTGACAGAATACAATCCGCATATCATTTTTTTGACGGAATTGTAATAAATCCGGCAGCATACACTCATACAAGCGTTGCAATTGCAGACGCACTTAAAGCTGTTCAGCTTCCTTATGTGGAGGTACATATCTCCGATGTTTCAAAAAGAGAAGACTTCCGCCAAATAAGCTATATAAGACCGTCGGCAAAAGCAACAATTACGGGGCTCGGCTTTGACGGCTACTTAAAAGCAATAGATATTCTCAGTGAAAGTGCGGTGAATTAATATGAAAGCTGTATTTGACCCGTGTACACTAAAAGGCAGCGTTACCGCACCCCCCTCGAAAAGTGCAGCTCACCGCTCTTTAATTGCGGCATATCTTTCCGGCAGCGAATGTACCATAGATAATATTGCTCTTTCGGAGGATATAAAAGCAACAATATCCTGTCTGGAAGCTCTCGGCGCAGACATTACGGTTTCCCAAAACAGTGCGTATGTAAAACCTGCCTTGCCGAAAGGCAATACTTTAAATTGTTCGGAAAGCGGGAGCACATTAAGATTTCTGATTCCGCCGGTTTTGAAAACAAACAGGAAAATAACATTTTGCGGCAGCCGAAAGCTGTTTGAAAGACCGCTTTCCGTCTACGAAAAAATAGCGGAGGAAAACGGATTTCTCTTCGAAAAGGGCGACGGCTGTTTAACGGTTAAGGGAAGCATAAAAAGCGGAGTTTATAAAATAGACGGCAGCATAAGCAGCCAATTTATAACAGGCTTACTGTTTGCACTTCCGACATTGGAAAATGACAGTATTATAGAAATAATGCCGCCTTTTGAAAGCCGTTCATATGTGCTTATTACTTTGGATATACTTAAAAAATTCGGCATATCGGCAGAGCTTGACGGCTTAATGATTAAAATTCCCGGAGGGCAGAAATTTTCTGCCGAAAATATTACAGTCGAGGGCGATTATTCAAACGCGGCATATATAGACGCTTTTAACGAAGCGGGCGGAAGCATAACAATAAACGGACTTGGGAAAACAAATCAGGGTGACGCAATTTACAAAAAGCTTTATGCCGAGCTCAGCGAGTTTTCAACAATAGATATTTCCAACTGCCCCGATTTGGGGCCGGTGCTTTTTACTGTTGCAGCATTAAAAAACGGAGCGCGTTTCACCGGAACAAAGCGGCTCGAATTAAAGGAAAGTGACCGAAAAAGCGCAATGTGCGAGGAATTAAAAAAATTCGGAATTAATATTTCCTGCTCGGAAAACGAAGTTCTTGTACCGAAGTCCGAAATACAAAAACCCCAAGAGCCTCTTTCGGCTCATAACGACCACCGAATACTTATGGCACTTTGTGTATTGCTTTCCCTTACCGGCGGCGAAATATATGAGGCAGAATCGGTAAAAAAAAGCTTTCCCGACTATTTTGAGAAAATAAAAAAATTAGGGGCAAAATTCAAACTTACGGAGGAATAAAACATGATTATAGACACAAGCAAAAAATTCCTTATTGTCGGGCTGGGGCTAATGGGCGGAAGCTATGCAATGGGACTTAAGCGTTTCGGTTTCAGAGTGAGCGCGATAACAAAAGATCAAAGCTCTGTTGATTACGCTTTAAAAAATAAGCTCATCGACAAAGGCTCGGCAAGCACGGACAAAGAACTTATATCCGAAGCCGATATAATAATATTTGCACTTTATCCGCACGATTTTATGAATTGGATTAAAGATAACCAACAATATATAAAAAAGAATGCACTTCTCACCGACGTAACGGGTGTAAAAGGCTGCATTGTTTATAAAATCCAGGAAATCCTGCGCGATGACTTGGAATTTATCGCGGCTCACCCAATGGCGGGCAGAGAGGTCTCCGGGGTTGAAAACGCAACCGACTCAATATTTATCGGTGCAAATTACATTGTTACACCTACCGAAAAAAATTCGGTAACCGCAATCGAAACCTGCATGCAGCTCGGAAAAATACTCGGGTTTAAAAGAGTATCCTGTCTCTCGCCCGAAGAGCACGACGACATGATAGGTTTTGTGTCACAGCTTACGCACTGCATAGCCGTAAGTCTTATGACCTGTAACGACGATATTGACATCGAAAAATTTACCGGCGATTCCTTTCGCGATTTAACAAGAATTGCAAAAATAAACGAGGTTATGTGGAGCGAGCTTTTTTTGGCAAACAAACCCGCTCTGCTGAAACAAATGAATGAATTTGACGCTCAATTTCAAAAGCTTCGTTCCGCTTTGGAAAATGATGACGTTGAAAAAATGAAAGAAATAATGAGAAAATCAACCGCAAGAAGAAAAGAATTTGACAAGGAGTGACGTACATTATGAACATGAATTTTAAACGAAAGCTGCCGATACCCAAGCTGATAAAAGAGGAATATCCGCTTACGGAGGAAATGGTAAAAATCAAAATCGAACGAGACCGTCAGATAAAAGCAATACTCTCCGGCGAGGATGACCGTTTGCTTATCATTATCGGTCCGTGTTCCGCAGACAACGAAAAAAGCGTACTTGACTACATTTCACGCCTTAAATCCGTTGATGAAAAGGTAAAGGACAAGTTGATGATTGTACCGAGGATCTACACAAACAAGCCGCGTACAACAGGCGACGGATACAAAGGCATGCTTCATCAGCCTGACCCCAATCATGACTCGGACATGCTAAAAGGTATTATCGCAATACGTTCTCTTCATATGAAAGCACTGAGAGATATAGGTTACACCTGTGCGGATGAAATGCTTTATTCGGAAAATCACCGTTATCTTTCCGATTTGCTTTCATACGTTGCGGTAGGCGCACGTTCTTCGGAGGATCAGCAGCATCGCCTTACCGCCAGCGGGCTTGACATTCCCGTAGGAATGAAAAATCCTACCGGCGGAGACATTTCCGTAATGCTTAACTCCATCACCGCAGGTCAGCATCCACACACATTTATCTACCGCGGCTGGGAAGTCGAAAGTGCCGGAAACCCCTACACTCACGCTATCCTGCGCGGATATATGAATAAACACGGGCAGTCAATCCCCAATTATCACTACGAGGATCTAATACATTTATGCGAGGTATATACCGAAGAAAAATTCGAAAATCCTGCGGTAATAATAGACACGAACCATTCCAATTCCGGCAAGCAATACCTTGAACAGACAAGAATTGCAAAAGAAATTCTTCACAGCTGCCGTCATTCGAGCGATGTAAAAAAAATTGTAAAAGGTCTTATGATAGAAAGTTATATAGAAGACGGAGCTTGCTCACCGAAGGAGCATATTTACGGAAAATCGATAACCGACCCCTGTCTCGGCTGGGCAAAGACCGAAAGACTGCTCCTGGATTTGGCAGACTTGCTGTAACTCAATTACAGCAGAAAAAAAGAATTCCAAAAAAAATAACAAAAATCAAAATAAAAACTTGACAATATAATAATACCGTGATATAATAAGAAGAGTATAAACAAAGACGTTTATTTGCAGGTATAGTGTGCCTCAAATCGGCGTCTTTGTTTTTTTATTTTAAAAAAAGAAAGGCAGATGTGTTATGATACCTTTGGAAGGTCAGGTAAGAATACCGTCCGGCTGTGCAATATCGGCTGTTATATCAAAAGACGGAAAAAGAATGAACGGCACAAAAATCATAGACAGTATGCGTCCCATGCACGACCGCAGCAACGGTCTGGGCGGCGGCTTTGCCGCATACGGAATTTATCCCGAATATAAGGATTTTTATGCGCTGCATATTTTCTACAATGATAATATTGCGCGCAATAACTGCGAAATATTTTTAAAAGACAGCTTTGAAATTGTAAGATCGGAAAACATTCCGACCAGAAAGCACAAAAAAATCACCGATGAGCCTCTTATATGGAGATATTTTGTTTCCCCCCTTTCGTCCGTTCTTTCGCGCATGCAGCTGGACGAAAAAGAGTATACCGCAAGAATTGTAATGAAAATCAATACCGAAATAGACGGAGCATATGTTTTTTCAAGCGGTAAAAACATGGGTGCATTCAAGGCGGTTGGTTATCCCGAGGATGTCGGCGAATTTTACAAACTTGAAGAATACGAGGGATATTTATGGACAGCACACGGCAGATACCCCACAAACACCCCGGGCTGGTGGGGCGGTGCACATCCTTTCGGTCTTTTGGATTACACAATCGTACATAACGGTGAAATTTCCTCCTATGACGCAAACCGTCGTTTTATAGAAATGTTCGGTTACAAATGTACTCTTCAAACCGATACCGAGGTCATTACATACATCGCCGATTATCTGATAAGGAAACAGGGACTCACATTAGAGGAAACAGCCTCGGTTATTGCAGCACCGTTTTGGAGCACAATAGAAAAAAGAGAAGACAAGGACGTTTTGAAATATTTAAGATGTGTTTACGGCAGCCTGCTTATTACCGGACCTTTCTCCATAATTCTCGGTTTTAACGGCGGACTTATGGCGCTTAACGACCGGTTGAAGCTCCGCAGCATGGTTGTCGGCGAAAAGGACGATAAAGTCTTTATAGCCAGCGAAGAGGCCGCAATCAGAACAATGGAGCCCGATGCCGAAAATATATATTCTCCTGCCGGCGGCGAACCGGTAATAATAAAGGTAAAGGAAGGTGCTTTCTGATGTCAATAAACTACATATATCCTGAATTCGAAGTAATCAGGAATGAAGCAAGGTGTATCAAGTGCCGTGTCTGTGAACGACAGTGTGCAAATGAAGTACATATTTATGATAAAGAAAGAAATTTGCTTTTAAGTGACGAATCAAAGTGCGTCAATTGTCAGAGATGCGTTTCGCTTTGTCCGACAAGAGCATTAAAAATTGTAAAAAGCGATTGCCGTCTGAAAGAAAATGCAAACTGGTCGGACAGTACGATAAAAGAAATTTACAAGCAAGCCTCAAGCGGCGGAGTATTGCTTTCCTCAATGGGCAATCCCAATCCCCTGCCGGTTTATTGGGATAAAATCCTGATAAATGCTTCGCAGGTAACAAATCCTTCCATAGACCCCTTAAGAGAGCCTATGGAAACAAAGGTTTTTCTTGGCAAAAAGCCGAAAAAAATCGAAAGAGACGAAAACGGAAAAATCATCTGCAAAACAGCTCCGCAGCTTGAACTTTCCATGCCGGTTATGTTCTCGGCAATGAGCTACGGCTCAATCAGCTACAATGCACACGAATCCCTTGCCAGAGCAGCAAGAGAGCTCGGCATATACTACAACACCGGTGAGGGCGGACTTCACGAGGATTTTTACGTATACGGAGAAAATACCATTGTACAGGTTGCTTCCGGACGTTTCGGCGTTCACAAGGACTATCTTGAAGCGGGAGCGGCTGTGGAAATAAAAATGGGGCAAGGTGCAAAACCGGGAATAGGCGGACATTTGCCGGGTGCTAAAATTGTCGGAGACGTTTCAAAAACAAGAATGATTCCCGAGGGCTCGGACGCAATCTCCCCCGCTCCGCATCACGATATATATTCAATAGAAGATTTAAGACAATTGGTTTACTCCTTAAAAGAAGCAACCGAATATAAAAAGCCTATAATCGTAAAGGTTGCCGCTGTTCATAACATAGCCGCAATCGCAAGCGGAATTGCCAGAAGCGGTGCGGATATTATTGCAATAGACGGTTTCCGGGGCGGCACCGGTGCTGCCCCGACGAGAATACGTGACAATGTTGGTATACCGATTGAACTTGCTCTTGCATGCGTGGATAAAAGACTTCGCGACGAGGGTATTCGCAATAATGTATCGCTTGTTGTGGGCGGCAGCATAAGAAGTGCTTCGGACGTTGTTAAGGCAATAGCACTCGGTGCGGACGCATGTTATGTAGCCTCCGCCGCACTTATCGCACTCGGCTGCCATATGTGCAGAACCTGCCAAAGCGGAAAATGCAACTGGGGTATAGCTACCCAAAGACCCGAGCTTGTTAAGCGGCTCAACCCCGATATAGGATATAAACGGCTTGTCAATCTCATGACGGCATGGAAGCATGAAATAAAAGAGCTCATGGGCGGCATGGGCATAAACTCAATCGAAGCGTTAAAAGGCAACCGCCTGATGCTTCGCGGAGTAGGATTAAACGGAAAGGAGCTTGAGATATTAGGTATCTCACACGCAGGAGAATGAAAAGAGTATATGTAAACGAAAAATGGTGTCTGGGGTGTCATCTTTGTGAATATAACTGCGCTTTTGCGGCTACGGGAGAAAAAAATATGTCTCTTGCACTCAAGGATAAACCCATCTATCCGAAAATAAGAGTAGAAGATAACGGAAAAATTTCATATGCCGTATCATGCCGGCACTGTGAAGACCCGATTTGCGTTAAATCCTGCATTTCGGGTGCATTGTCCAAGAAAGACGGCGTGATAAAAATAGATAAGGATAAGTGTATAGGCTGTCTGACATGCGTTCTTGTATGTCCTTACGGCGCAATTGTTGAAAACGAAAATAAAGCCGTTCGAAAATGCGAGCTTTGCACCGATAATTCGTGCGGTGAGCCGGCATGCGTAAAAGCCTGCCCAAATAACGCAATATGCTTTGAGGAGAGATGATAATGAAAAAATATGTAATTGCAGGCGGAGGCATTGCTTCGCTCGGCTGCATAGACGGTATACGCAAATATGACTCCGACGGCGAAATAACGCTTATTTGCGGAGAAGACAAACTGCCTTATGCAAGACCGCTGATTTCATACTATCTTGAAAATAAAACAACTTTCGAAAAAATGCAATACCGCAGCGAGGATTTCTATAAAGAAAATAAAGTAAAGGTTAAACTCGGCGTCAAGGCTGAAAAAATCGACGGCAAAACGGTTATGTGCTCGGACGGTGAAACCGTTCCGTTTGACAAGCTTTTGGCAGCCTGCGGCTCTTCCCCGTTTGTTCCGCCGTTTAAAGGTCTTGAAAAAGTTAATAAGAGATTTTCATTTATGACCGAAAATGACGCAGCCGAGCTTGAAAATGCCGTCACAAAAGATTCAAAGGTTTTGATTATCGGTGCCGGATTGATTGGTTTAAAATGCGCGGAGGGTTTAAAAAACAGAGCAAAGGAAATTATTGTCTGTGATTTGGCAGACAGAGTTCTCTCCAGTATACTTGACACGGAATGTGCCGCTCTTGTTGAAGAAAAGCTCAAAGAAAACGATATAAAGCTTATGCTCGGCGACAGTGCGGAAGAATTTTTTGAAAACTCCGCAAAAATGAAAAGCGGCAAAACAGTTGATTTCGATATTCTTGTTACCGCTGTCGGAGTCAGACCGAACACAGGACTTTTGAAAAATGCGGGAGCAAAAATAAACCGCGGCATTATCGTAAACGAAAAAGGCGAAACAAGTCTTCCGGACATATATGCCGCAGGCGATTTAACAGAAAATTACGATATATCGAGCGGCAGCGAAAAAATAATGGCAATTCTGCCGAATGCTTATATGGGCGGATTTTGCGCAGGCTGCAACATGGCAGGTGCGGAAAATAAATTTGACAATCAAATACCTATGAATTCAATCGGATTTTTCGGTTACCATATGATGACGGCGGGAAGCTACGACGGCGAGCTTTTTGAAGAAAAAACCGCAGACGGAATTAAAAAGCTTTTTGTAAAAGACAACAGACTTACGGGCTTTATTATTCTCGGCGATGTTGCAAAAGCCGGTATATATACCGCGCTCATTCGAAACAAGACGCCGATTGATACAATAAACTTCGAAATTCTCAAAAAAAATTTGTCACTTTTGCCCTTTTCTGAAGAATATCGTAGAAAAAATCTGGGAGGTGTGGTATAATGATTATAGATGCAAAAAATATCGAATTTAAGGAGCTTAACAATAAAATAAGAAGCTCCGGCAAGGATGTTGAAATAACCGGCTGCATGGGACAAAGATTTATTGCCGCAGGACTCAGCGACAAAAATATAAAAATCGACGGTATTCCCGGAAATGCACTCGGCGCATACTTAAACGGAGCCGAAATCTCGGTTTACGGAAATGCGCAGGATGCTGTCGGAGATACCATGAATGAGGGAAATGTCTACATTCACGGAAACATCGGAGACGCAGCGGGATATGCAATGCGCGGAGGTCAGATATTTGTAAAAGGCAATGCCGGTTACCGCGCCGGGATCCATATGAAAGCATACAAAGAAAAGCATCCGACCCTTATAATCGGCGGAAGCGCAGGCTCTTTTCTCGGCGAGTATCAGGCAGGAGGAACAATTATTGTTCTCGGCTTAAATACAAAAAAGAAAATAGTCGGTAATTTCCCTTGCACAGGAATGCACGGCGGAAAAATGTTTTTGCGGGGCAAATGCGAAAACATCGAATTTCCCGCACAGGTTACAACTCATATCGCATCGGCATCCGAAAAAGATGAAATCTCGGATATGATAAAAAAATTCTGCGATATTTTCGGATATGATTTTGAAGATATTTTCAATTCCGACTTCACTATTGTTCTTCCGGATACAAATAATCCGTTTAAACAAATGTATGTCGCAAACTGATAAAAAAGAATTGCAGGTGTAAATTATGGTCTATACTAAAAAAGAGGTTATGCAGTATGTAAACGAAGAAGACGTTAAATTTATACGTCTTGCATTCTGTGATGCTTTCGGCAATCAAAAAAATATTTCCATAATGCCGGGCGAGCTTATGAGAGCTTTTGAAAGCGGAATAAGTATTGACGCTTCGGCAATATCGGGTTTTGGCGGCGAGGTATGTTCGGATCTTCTGCTTTTCCCCGACCCTGCAACACTTTCCGTTCTTCCGTGGCGGCCTGCTCACGGCAAAGTGGTAAGAATGTTCTGTTCGGTAATCTATCCCGACGGCAAACCGTTTGAATCCGACTCGAGAAGAATATTAAAAGAAGCCGTAAAAACAGCTTTTAATGCCGGTTATTCTTTTTCTTTCGGCTCGGAGCTTGAATTTTACCTTTTTAAAACCGATGAAAACGGCAGCCGCACCCCGGAAACATATGACAACGCGGGATATATGGACATTGCCCCGATGGATAAGGGTGAAAACATCCGCCGCGAAATATGCCTTACACTGGAACAAATGGGAATTAATCCCGAAAGCTCTCATCACGAAGAAGGTCCCGGGCAAAACGAAATAGATTTTAAATTTTCCGACCCGCTTACGGCTGCCGACAATGCCGTAACATTTTTGTCGGTAGTAAAAACAATAGCGGCAAGAAACGGTCTGTATGCCGATTTTTCACCGAAACCGATAGCGGACAAGCCCGGAAACAGCTTTCACATAAATATATCGCTCCGGTCATTAAAGGAAGATTGTGATTTATTTCTTCATGCAATAGCCGGGATTTTAAACAGGATTTCGGATATTACCGTCTTTTTAAATCCTGCCGAAGCATCATATGAAAGATTCGGAAAACACAAAGCCCCGAAATATATAACATGGTCGCCGGAAAACCGTTCGCAGCTCATCAGAATACCTGCTGCAAGCGGGAACTACAAAAGATTTGAGCTTCGTTCGCCCGACCCGTCGGCAAATCCTTATCTTGCATATGCTCTTATAATATATGCCGCACTGGAGGGAATAAAAAACAAAGAACTCCCTGAGGACGCTGTAAATGCAAATTTGTATTCTCTTTCGGAAAATGAAAAGAGCAGCTTAAAAAAGCTTCCCGAAACACTTTCCGAAGCAAAAAAAGCTGCAAAAAGCAGCGAATTTATCAAAGAGAATATCCCCGAAGCAATGATTAAAAATTATTGCGGATAAAACTTCCGAGGAGGAGCAAAGATGCTTTTTAAAGAATACACCTACAGTGTTTTGATAGTGTCTTCTTCGGAAAAATTCGCAGCGGCAATAATTCCTCAGCTGCCCGAAAATGAATTCGGACCTATAGAAACGGTCAGAAATTGCGGAGAAGCTCGCCGAAGACTTATCAATCAAAATTTTGATATACTTCTTATCAACACACCGCTTACAGATGATTTCGGAGCGTCGCTTGCGCTTGATGCCGCAGCCGACTCAAAAAGCGGTATACTTATGTTTATAAAAAACGATATTTACGATGAAGTCACCGACAAGGTAATCGATTACGGCATATTTACAATGTCGAAGCCAACTTCCATGCCCGTAGTGCATCAAATACTGAAAAATATGTATGCCATGCAGGAGCGTTTCAGACGAATGGAGAAAAAAGCCGCCACTCTCGAAGAAAAAATGGAAGAAATAAGAATTGTCAATCATGCCAAGTGGATACTTATTCAAAATATGAAAATGACCGAGCAGGAAGCTCATAAGCTTATTGAAAAACAAGCAATGGACACAAGATGTTCAAAAAAAGAAGTTGCCGAGGGAATTATTAAAACCTACGGCAGCTGAGAAAATCACCTTTCGCAATAAATCACCGATTTATTAAATA
>CAKSJU010000010.1 GCA_934463455.1 uncultured Clostridia bacterium
AAAATCAAAAATGCTACCTTATTCCTACGCCCGCAGGCGGAGCTTTTATCAAAAGCTTTTTTATATTTTTATACGATATCTGTAGTCAGACTGTAGTCAAAAAAACAAGTGCATATAATAATCGAGTAGGGCGAATTTAATCGCCCTCTCACACCACCGTACATGCCGTTCGGCATACGGCGGTTCAATTCAAAATTAAATATATGCTGCCTTTTGGTAGTAGTCTGAAATACTGATTAAGCCTTGCTTAGTCAGTATTTCTTTTGATATTGCTCTTTTAACAACTGATTTTGTTACAACAAGTTAATAGTGGTTATCCCAATTTGCTACTTTATGTGCTATTTACTTTTCAACTCCGAGTTTACACATTTTTTTTGGTGACTCAAAAAATTTACACGCCCGAAAAAATTTTTGACTTTAATGTTATCAAAAAGCCTTTTTACTACGCCCTCAAGAACGGCGATGTATTTTTTATACACCGCAAAATTATTTATTCTTCCGCTTCCAGTATTAATTCCGCCTCTTCTTCGCTTTCCAGCTTTTGCACATCCCGCAGTTTTCTCTGTATAGCCCTTGTTCTCACACCCACAAGCTTATCCAATTCTTTATTTGCCTGATTAATTCTGTTCTGTGTATTTTCCAGAACCTTTGCAAAATTGTCAAATTCGGATTTTACGGCACTCAATACTTTCCATGCTTCATAAGAACGTTTTTGAATGGCAACCGCGCGAAAGCCCATCTGCAAGCTGTTCAAAAGTGCTGCCATGGTGCTCGGCCCCGCAACATTTATCCGATACTCTCTCTGCAAAGTTTCCACCATTCCGCTTTTTACAACCTCAGCATAAAGTCCCTCAAAAGGAAGAAACATAATAGCAAATTCGGTAGTGTACGGCACCTCCACGTATTTTTCATGAATATCCTTTGCGCATGCCTTTATTCTTGCCGAAAGAGCTGCCGAAGCCGCTTTCACAAGCTCCGGGTCCCCGCTTTCGTAAGCGTCCTGCAATGCCGCATATGTATCTCCCGGGAACTTTGAGTCTATCGGCAGGTACACGAACGAGTCATCGCTCGCAGGCATTTTAACAGCATATTCAACAACATTTTTGCTGCCCGGAATTGTCGCAATATTTACGTCATACTGCTCGTGAGTAAGAATTTCCTCCAAAATAGCTCCGAGCTGAATTTCACCCAATATACCTCTTGTTTTAACATTCGATAATACCTTTTTCAAATCTCCCACTCCGTTTGCGAGTGACTGCATTTCTCCTAAGCCTTTATACACCTGTTCAAGTCTTTCGCTTATAATTCCGAAAGAACGATTCATTTTTTCTTCAAGCGTTTTTTGCAGCTTTTCATCAACCGTTTTACGCATATCCTCCAGGCTCTTGTTGCTGTCTTCCCTGATTGCCGAAAGTCTTTTTTCCATTGTATCACGCATATTTTCGAGTTTTTGCTCATTGACCGTCTCCAGCGTTTTCAGCCTTGTTTCCAGCTGAGTCATCGAATTTGCCAGTGCTTTACTCATTATTTCCTGTTTTTCGGTTATATTTTTATCCATATCGGATATTTTTTTTGATTGAAGCTCATCTGTATTTTTTTGATTTGCGGAAAGCATTTCACCAAGAGTTTTTATTGAGTTTTGCGTTGTTTCGTTAATGCTCTTTTTTAATGCCTCGGCATCAAAGCCTCTGTTTCTTCCGAATTTGACAAACAGTGCGATTATCACTGCCGTGTTCACAGCAGCAAACGCAAAAAGTATATATTCCATTTTTTCTCTTCCTCCGTCTGATATTTGATGATATATTTATTATATATTATTTTTAAAAATTTTTCAATAAATAAGGAACATTTTGTAAAATTTTCCGTCTATATTTATATAAAATATAATTTGAAGGGATGGTTTTTATGAAAAAATTTATCAGTGCAGTTCTTGCCGCTTCTTTTGCCGTATCATCGGCAGGAATTGTCCTTGCCGAAGACAGTATGGAAAGTATACTTGTTTCGGTAAAAAACAAGATTTCCGTACCTGATGGGTTTACGGAATTTAACACATATCATTCAACGGAGGAAGACGGCATCGAAAGCTATTCTTTTTCCTGGTCTGAAAAAGACGGAAACGGCAGCCTGAACGTCGAAACCGACGGCTACGGAAATATTATTCGATACAGCCGATACAGTGATTCATTTGACTACGACTACGATGATGAAAGCTTTAAAATTGACAAAAATTTTAAATTTGAGGACGTGACAACCGTATCCGATAAGCTTATTCACTCTCTTGTTCCGAATTTGTTTGAATTTGACAGCGATAAGCTTGTGCAGCTTCCTTATGACGGTAAGCTCGATGTATCGAATTACGCAAGCTACACGATAAGATACGAAAGAAAATATCATGATGTTACCGTAAAAGACAACGGCGCGTCCGTAACCGTATCAAAAACAAAAGACGGCTTTGCAGCATTAAGAGCAGACATAGACTGGGATTACACAAAAGAATTTCTTCCCGTTCCCGACGACTATAAGGCTATGGGAGAAGAAGCGGCTGAAAAAGCTATTGATGATATTTCACCGCTCAAGCTCCAATACCGAAAAACATATGACAACAAATATTCACTTGAATATGTAAGAAACGGTTTTTTGTATATTGATGCGGCTACCGGTCAAAAGCTTGAAGAAGCTGAAAATAATAGAATAATGTACAGCAGCGACGCACAAAATGCAAAAGCATCCGAAGGCGATATGGGCGGCGGAAATATGCTCACTCCTGCTGAACGCACCGAAATAGAAAACATGTCCGGTTTAAAATCCGTTGACGAACTTTTCGGCATATTGCTTTCTCGCCCCGAACTCGGTGTCAGCAAAAACACAGACCGCTCAAAGCTTTCAAGCAATACCTTTAAATCCGACAACGAATACTATACTTCAATGTATATAAACGAATCGGAAGAGGGAGATAACTATTCTTCAATAAGTGCATACTTTAATGCAAAAACCGGTGAAATGACAAGCTTTTACCGCTTTACAAACAATTATACAGGCAAGGAAGAAAAAAGCGACGAAAAAGCAGCATACAATTTCCTGAATAAATATTATAAAAATAAGCTTTCCGAGTGCGGCGAGCTTTCCGAAACCAAAAACTATCGGAGAATGGTAAATAACATAGAGTACCAGGACAATTATCTTTCGGCAAGATATAATGCAAAAACCGGAAGAATTGACAGCTTTGACATGCAATGGGACAGCGACGTTTCAAAAATGCCGAAACCGGAAAATATAATTTCGGCGGAAGAAGCTTCAAAAGCTGTCTTCAATAAATATCCCGCAAAGTTTCTGTACATTATATCCACCGAGTCTGACAATATGTTTACATTATGCTATACTCAAGGCATGTACGACATCCGCGTAAATGCTTTTGACGGAAAATTCTCGAATACCGACCTTTCCGAAGAAAATTATACCGAGTATGACGATGTAGAAAATCATTGGATAAAAAATATTGCCGACACTCTCTGTAAATACGGAATAAGACTTGACGGAAAATCTCTCAACCCCGACGAGAAAATTACACAAGGCGACTTTTTAAAGCTTGCCTACTCGGGTATATTCGGATATTCTCTTCCCGATACTTATGAGCCGGTTTACCGAACAATGGTCAGACGCAAGGTTATTTCCGATAAAGAAACAAACTCAAAAGACCCGATAACCCGCGAAGCTGCCGTTCGTTATCTGCTACGCGCAATGGGTATAAAAGAAGTTGCTGAAATTAAGGGTATTTATATATGTGATTTCGACGATGCCGACAAAATTTCTCCCGACAAAATCGGATACTGCGCAATAGCAAAAGGTCTTAAAATAGTAAACGGATTTGACAACAAGCTCAATCCTACCGAGAATATCACACGTGCCGAAGCACTTACAATGGTGTATAACTACCTCACAAGATAACCAAAACAAAATATTTACAGAACTACTAATTTCGGCATTTTTTGGCATTGACAACAGTTTTTTACGATGATAAAATATATGTATATATTGTATTGCACCGAAGGGAGACTTATCAATGCCATATCTGCTTAGACGAATTATCGAGACACTTTTTATAATTATCATTTCGTCTGTACCTGTTTATATTTTGGTAAGCTTAAATGTCATTCCGTCTAACAAACAAACATACTTTATATTATTCGGAGCAAGTGCCGGAATATATTATATATTGACATTTAAAACGCTCAGAGCATATATTAATGCCACACACGGAATCGGATATTTTATAGTAACGAATTTGTTTATTCTTGCTATTCAGGCAGGCATTGCTTACTTGCTGCAAAAATATGCTTCCGATTCGGTATATACATGTTTCTTCGGTTTTACAAAGTCACTGCGCGCTCTTGAGCTTACTCAAACCGTTGCGTCTTTGATATTCTGGGCAATTTATATAGCGGAAATGATTTATTTTATAATCAATAAGCTTTACTATAAGCACAAAATGATGTTGTTTTAAAAGAAGGAGCTGTTAAAAAAGCCGATTGACTTTTTTAACAGCTCTTTTTTAGGGGATAGGAAAAAAATGCCCCTTTGCATTCCGGGCTTTTTATACATCCCATATTATTTATACTTTTTTACTATCTCATTGACTGCGGCTGCAAGCTTTTCAGCCTCACTCTTTTTAGAAAACGCGCCAAAGCTTGCTCTGACTCCTCCGCATTTTTGACTGCCAAGTGCCTCATGTGCGTAATACGCACAATGCCAGCCGCTCCGTACCGCAATTTTATATTCATCGTTCAAAATCTCCCCTACCGTTCCGCTTTCAAGCTTATCAATATTAAAAAGTACGGTTCCGTTCCGCTTCCCGCGGCATCTTTCACATTCGCCGTATACCGTTACTCCCTTTATATTTAAAAGCTTTTCTATAAGCAAATATGCAAGCTCCGTCTGCTTTTCCGCAATAGCCTCCGGAGTTACTTTTTTTATATAATCGAGGGATGCGCCCAATGCTGCAATTGCAGGAGTATTAATCGTCCCCGATTGCAGCATTCCAGGCATTTCCGACGGCTGCTCAAGAGATTGTGATTTTGTACCCGTTCCTCCTAAAATAACAGGCTCAAGCTCAATCCCCTCTTTTACATAAAGCCCTCCCACGCCCATAGGTCCGAGAAGTCCTTTATGTGCTGAAAAAGCGAGCATATCTATCCCCATTTCTTCAACATCGATTGTTTTGCAGCCTGCACTTTGTGCCGCGTCCAGCAAAAATACCGCTCCGCCCTCATGCGCGGCATCGGCGATTTCTTTTATCGGTTGTACGCTTCCGCATACATTTGACACATGAGTACATACTACAAGCTTTGTATCTTCCCGCATTGCACTGCGAACATTTTCGGCATTTACAAATCCCTTTTCATCTGCCGCTGCCATAGTATAATTACCGTAAGCGTGTACCGGTCTTAAAACGCTGTTATGTTCCATTTGCGTAACAACAGCATGACCGCCCTTTTTTAAAATTCCGCCTATAGCCTGGTTGAGTGACATTGTTGCATTATATGAAAAAGCAATTCTTTCGGGATTATCCGCACCGAACAATTCCGCAAGCTTTTCGCCGGTTTCCGAAACTCTGTCCGCGCCGATAACGCTGAAATAATGTCCTCCTCTTCCGGTATTTACACTGAATTTTCTTACACCTTTGTCCATAGCACGGTAAAATTCCGTCGGTTTTTGATATGAAGTTGCCGCATTATCAAGATATATCATGATATACCTCTTTTCCCTCGGCTATTTCAATTATATAATATGCTTTCACTTTAATTTTATATTTTTCCGCAGTCTGCATTACCACAGGCAAATATTCCGATTTCGTTTTTACCGAATAGGAACATCCGCCGCCGCCCACAGCCTCCGGAGTGTGAATCATTCTTGCGGAAACCCCGCTTGTTTGTTCAATCTTTTTTGCAAGCCGCGCCGCGGTTGTAACCGGTCCGATAACAGCAATAATTCCCGGTGTCACTTTCGCTCACCCTTTCTTTTATTATTCAAAAAAACAACAGGTTATTTTATCATATGTAAAATAACCTGTTGTTGTGAATATCTTAAATCCGATAAATCTATATTTTCTTCACATATTCGATATGATCGCATATTTCAAAAGCCGCTTGCTTATGTGAAATTATTATACAAGTTTTGTCCGTCATCTCTCTCACAGCTTTTAAAAGAGCCTCTTCGGTTACGCTGTCAAGCGCGGAAGTTGATTCGTCCAAAAGCAAAATCGGTGCGTCATATAAAATCGCTCTTGCAATGGAAATTCTCTGCGCCTGCCCCTCCGAAAGACCGAGACCCTTTTCCCCTATTACTGTTTCCAAGCCATCATCAAGTGATTCTATAAAATCCCATATCTGCGCTATTTTTGCACTTTTTATTATGTCCTCCTCCGATGCGCCGCCGCATGCAAAGGTTATATTCTCTCGAATTGTTCCCGATAAAATCAAATTCCCCTGCGGAACATACGAAAACATCGGTCGGGTTGATTTTCCTATATGTACTCTGCCTTTATCGGTATTAAAATATATTTTTCCTGCCGTCGGCTCAAAAATTCCCAACAGCAGTTTTATCGAGGTACTCTTTCCCGCTCCGGATTCTCCGCCTATAACCACGCATTCTCCTTTTTTTATCCGCATGTTTATTCCCGATACCACGGAATCGGCACTGTAGGAAAATTCAACATTGTCAAAAACAATATCCCGAATACCGCCGTAAAACTCCTTCGGATTTTCTATCATTTTTTCATCAGGCTCGTTTTCAATATCTTCAATATCCAAAAGTCTTTCCACCGAAGCAATCACCGAAAATACCTGCGGAACAAGCGACGAAATATCCTTAAACGGAGCCTGTATCTGATTTACAAGCTGTAAAATTGCGGTAAAATCTCCGAAATTAAGCTCTCCTGCCGCAATCCTGTACGCCCCGTACGCAAAAGCAAAATAATATCCCGCATTAAATATCAAAAACATTCCCACATGCGCCACAATCGAAACTTTCGTTCTTTTTACCTTTAATTTATAGCTATTCTTTTGCAGCTCTTCGCTTTTATCAAGCACAGCATTTTCGTTGCTGAAAGATTTTACAACCAGCAAATTTTGTATAACTTCAAGCATAAAGGATTTTGTTTTCCCGTCTGCCTGCTGACATTCTTTATGAAGCTTTTTGTATTTTCTGCTGTAAAGCCTTGCACCCACGGCAACCAAAGGACCTACCCCCAAAATTATCAGCGCAAGAACTTTATCTATTGAAAAAAGGTATATAAAAGCTCCGACTATTGATGTAACAAAAATCGCCGCAGACGGCAAAACCGTTATAATACCGTTTACTATTACCGATACATCGCTGTTCAGCCTGTTTAAAAGTTCACCGGAGTGATAGCTTGCAACCTCTAAATATTCCTTATTTATCAAAAGCTTAAAAACATGCCTTTTCAAGGAGATTTCCAATCTTGACGACGCGTGTACATTCAAAAAATTTACCGCAATCTGTATAGCAAGCCGAAGCACTAAAAGTACAATCAAAAAAGCTGCCGTTTCAAACATTTTTCCCGGCTGCTGCCCTGTTGCTATATTAACAAGATTTTTTGAAACCCCGACAAACGCAAGCGAAACCAAAGACAAAACACTGCCCATAACAGTCATTAATGCTATTATCCAAAAGCTTCCTCTTCCATGATTATATATCCATTTTAACGCTCGTTTATTCACTTAATATCAAATCCCGTTCCTTTATATCTTATGTTTATTATATCTTTCCGAGCATCCTTTGTCAATCCTTTTTTATGTCAAATCATATCTTTTTTACCGAAAAATGTTGCAGAAACCGCCGTTTTATGATATACTTATGTTATACTGCGCCTTTGCGGGCAGCGGGGGTCGATTTTAAAATTTTTTTTATCCGATTGGGGCAAGCTATGAAAAAGGCTGATACGACAATTGAATATGTACAGCCCGGTTCTTTCGCAGAAGAAGCGGGACTTGCGCACGGAGACATTCTTCTTTCCGTAAACGGGCATGAATTTCATGACGTTTTGGAATACCGTTATTTAATTTCGGAAAGTGCCGTTGAGCTTGAAGTAAAAAAATCAAACGGTGATACTGAAATTATATATATAGAAAATGACTTTGAAGATTTGGGAATTGAATTTAAATCCGGACTTATAGACGATGCAAAAAGCTGCCGAAACAAGTGTATTTTCTGCTTTATCGACCAGCTGCCCAAAGGCATGCGCGAAACCGTCTATTTTAAGGATGACGATACACGCCTTTCCTTTCTTCAGGGGAATTACGTAACTCTTACAAATATGTCCGACGAAGAAATAGAACGTATGATAAAAATGCGCATTTCTCCGATTAATTTATCGGTGCATACCACAAACCCCGAGCTGAGGAAAAAAATGCTCAATAACAAAAATGCCGGCAAAATATATGAAATTATGAAACGTTTTTCCGCCGAAGGACTTTGCATGAACTGTCAGATTGTTCTTTGTCCCGGTTATAACGACGGTGCCGAGCTTGACAGAACCATAAGCGACCTTGCGGCACTCTATCCGAGTGTTTTAAGCCTTTCTGTAGTACCTGTCGGCTTAACCCGCTACCGTGACGGTCTTTGTCCGTTAACAGGCTTTAATAAAGAAAGCTCCGCAAAGGTCATAGAGCAAGTTCACAAATGGCAGGACCTCATAAATAAAAAATACGGTTTTAAAATGGTTTATCTGTCGGATGAATTTTATATTATGGCAAACTGTTCCATTCCCCCGGCAGAAGATTATGAGGGCTTTCCGCAGATAGAAAACGGTGTCGGACTTGTAGCTTCTCTGACAGAAGAATTTGACAGTGCAATAAAGCTGGTTAAAAAGAAAAAATATTCGAGAAGCGTTACCATTGCCACAGGCGAGCTTGCATATCAGACAATAAAAGGTCTTGCCGAACGGCTTGAAAAAACATGTGACGGTCTTACTGTCAATGTATATGCCATAAAAAACAATTTTTTCGGCGGCATGGTAAATGTTGCGGGATTGGTTTGCGGAAACGACTTGATTACGCAGCTTGCGGATAAACCCAAAACCGACATTACAGCTATTCCTTCGGTAATGCTCCGTGACAGCGAAGACATTTTTCTTGACGATGTAACACTTACCGAAGCAGAAGAAAGGCTCGGCTGCAAAATAATACCGGTAAATAATGACGGATATGAATTTGTCGAAGCCATAACAGGCGAAGAATTATTTTAATAAGAGAATGAAAAGAGGATAATGTAATTATGAAACCTTTGGTTGCTATTGTGGGACGTCCTAATGTAGGAAAGTCTTCACTTTTTAACAAAATATCGGGGCAGCGGATAAGTATTGTTGAAGACACTCCCGGCGTAACCCGTGACAGAATTTATGCCGATGCCACATGGCTGGATAAATCGTTTACTCTTGTTGACACAGGCGGTATAGAGCCTGCGGGCAAGGATGAAATATTGGTTCAAATGCGCCGCCAGGCAGAGCTTGCAATAGAAATGGCAGATGTGGTTATATTAATGGTCAATGTAAAAGACGGTGTGACAGCCACCGACCACGATGTTGCCTCAATGCTTTTAAAAGCGCAAAAGAAGATAGTTCTTGCTGTCAATAAGGTTGACTCGATAGGCGAGCCGCCGATGGAATTTTATGAATTTTACAACCTCGGTCTCGGCGACCCAATCGCAATATCATCTACTCACGGGCTCGGCGTAGGCGACCTTTTGGATGAAGTATGCGCCCAATTCCCTGAGGATGCGGACACCGAAGAAAATGAAGATGAAATAAAAGTAGCGGTAATCGGCAGACCGAATGCCGGTAAATCTTCTCTTATTAATAAAATTCTCGGTGAAAACAGAGTTATAGTTTCCAATATTGCAGGAACAACCCGAGATGCCATTGACTCGCACTTTGTCTGCGGCGAGGATAAGTTTTTGTTTATCGATACCGCCGGACTTCGCAAACGCGGAAAAATAGATGAGGTTGTGGAGCGTTACAGTGTTGTGCGTTCACTTGCCGCAATTGACCGAAGCGATGTCTGCGTTATCATGATAGACGCAAATGAGGGAATGACCGAGCAGGATACAAAAATTGCCGGTTATGCCCACGAACAGGGCCGCGCATGTATAATTGCCGTCAACAAATGGGACGCGGTTGAAAAGGATTCTAAAACCATGAATGTGTTCCGCGATAAAGTAAAGGAAACTTTTGCATTCATGTCATATGCACCGATTGTTTTTATATCGGCAAAAACCGGTCAGAGGGTTGATAATCTTTTAGGAGAAATAAAGCTTGTAAATATGCAGCACAAGCGCCGAATTACAACCGGTATGTTAAACGATATTCTAAACGAAGCGACAGCAAAACAGCAGCCGCCTTCGGACAAAGGAAAACGTCTTAAAATTTATTATGCAACGCAAAGCTCGACAGCACCTCCGACATTTGTTCTTTTTGTAAACTCGGAGGAGCTTTTCCATTATTCATATCTGCGCTTTATCGAAAATCAATTTCGCGACGCATTCGGATTTGAAGGAACTCCGCTTCACTTTATAATACGGGAAAAGAAAAAATAAAACGAAAGGCTGATGATAATTAATGACATTTATTATTTTTACGACAGCTGTTATTTTCTCTTATTTTGTGGGAAGTATATCAAGCTCGGTCATAATATCTAAAAAAATAAGCGGCAAAGACATCCGCAGCTTCGGCTCGGGAAATGCCGGAGCTACCAATATGCTCCGCGTTCACGGAAAAAAAGCCGGTATTCTCACCCTTTTATGCGATGCTTTAAAAGGAGTTTTGGCTGTGATTATCGGTATTGCCGCCGAAAACTTATCGCGTATTCTCATCGAAAAAAACGGAATTAGTATCGGCGGATTTGAAGAAATTTTTCTTTTTAACCTGCGGTATATAACCGGAGTTTTTGCGGTAATAGGTCATGATTTTCCCGTTTTCTTCGGTTTTCGCGGAGGTAAAGGCGTTGCAACAAGTCTCGGGGTTATGCTGACTCTTAACCCACAGGTAGGACTTATCGTTGCATGCGCCGCAGTTTTGATTATGGCTGTTACCCGCTATGTATCTCTCGGCTCAATCATCGGAGGTATTCTCTACCCGGTCTCCGTTCTGGTTTTTATGGCCGGTACCAAAAATATTAATTATGTCAATTTTATATGCGCCTTGCTTTTGGGCATTATACTCATAGCCAAGCATCATGCGAACATTAAAAGGCTTTTGTCCGGACAAGAAAACAAACTATTCAAAAAGAAAGGTGAAAAGTCATGAAAATAGCAGTCATTGGCTCGGGCAGCTGGGGAACCGCCGCTTCTGTATTGCTTGCAAAGCATAATGCGGATATTACTCTTTGGAGCTGGCAGCAATCGGAAAGTGACAGACTCAGCCGCGACCGCGAAAATAAAGAATTTCTGCCCGGTATTATGCTTCCGGATAATATAAGCTGTACAAACAATATGGAGGAAGCGGCAGACGGCGCAGACCTGATTGTCACGGTTGTGCCCAGTCCTGCCACAAGAACTACGGCAAAGCAGCTTTCAAAATATGTAAAACAAGGGCAGCCTATGGTTAATCTGTCAAAAGGACTCGAAGATAAAACCCTCTTAAGGCTTTCGGAGGTTTACCGTGAAGAAATTCCGCAAGCCGAAATTGCGGTAATGAGCGGGCCGTCGCATGCCGAAGAGGTCAGCCGCGGATTGCCGACAACTAACGTTGTCGCCGCAAACGACCTTAAGCTCGCCGAATTTATTCAGGATATATTTATGGATAAAACATTCCGCGTGTATACCGGCAGCGATATGATCGGAGTTGAACTCGGCGGCGCATTAAAAAATGTCATGGCTCTTTGCGCGGGGATTTCCGATGGGCTCGGTTACGGTGATAATACAAAAGCCGCACTTATGACAAGAGGTCTTGCGGAAATAACGCGCCTCGGTGTTAAAATGGGCGCCAGGCAAGAAACATTTTCCGGTCTCTCGGGAATAGGGGATTTAATTGTCACCTGCACAAGCATGCACAGCAGAAACAGACGTGCGGGAATACTGCTCGGCAAGGGAAAAAGCCTTGAAGAAACATTAAAGGAAATTCATATGGTTGTCGAAGGAGTCAACACAGCCGGTGCTGCTTTGGCTCTGAGCAAAAAATACAGTGTCTCAATGCCTATAGTATTTGAAGCAAATGAAATACTTTACAATAATAAAAATGCGCGTGAAGCGGTAAATTCACTTATGACGCGCGATAAAACATGCGAGGTCAAATAATGAACGTATACGATTTTGACAAGACAATATACAAAGACGACAGCACCGTGGATTTTTATTTTTTTTCTCTCAGGCGTCATCCGTCAATAGTGCTTTTGTTTCCGTCGCTTATTCGGGCAGTGCTGCTTTGGGCTTTCGGCATGTATACAAAAACACAGTTTAAGGAATGCTTTTACAGATTTTTAACAAAAATCCCGGATATAGACAAAGAACTTGATGTATTCTGGAATACACACAAAAATAAAATAAAGAAGTTTTATCTCCGGGAGCAGAAGCAGGACGATGTAATAATTTCCGCCTCTCCGGAATTTCTTTTAAAACCGATATGCCGCCGTCTCGGCATAAAATATCTTTATGCTTCGAAGGTAGATAAAAAAAGCGGAAAATACGACGGTATGAATTGCTGGGGAAAAGAAAAAGTCAACCGTTTTTACGCCGCTTTCGGCAGCGGCGCGGTGATAGATAATTTTTATTCCGACTCTCTTTCGGATACTCCGCTTGCGGAAATCGCAAAAAAAAGTTATATTGTCATCGGCGAAAGCCTGACCGATTGGTCGGAATATCAAAAAAAGTCAGAAAATAAAGTCAGATTTTTATCTTTGGAATTTTTTATGTTTATACTGATCGGCTGCGTCAATACTATTAACGGAATTGTTTTTTCGTGGCTTTATTCCCTGCTTTTTAATGCAAATTTTGCATTTGTATGCGGATATATAACTTCGCTTGCGATAGCATATATCCTAAACAGCAAAATTATTTTTAAGCAAAAGCTTTGCTTTGAAAAATTTATAAAATTCTGTATATCATACATACCGAATTTTATAATTCAAAATCTGACAGTGCTTTTGCTGTACAATATTCTCGGCTGGTATAAGCTGATTGCTTTTGCCGCTGCGGCTGTTATCGGAATACCTGTCACATTTGTTTTTGTAAAAATATTTGCTTTCGGAAAAAAAACAAAAACTATGCCCTCAGAAGATTAACTTCTTTCGAGGGCATAATCTTTGATAATATTCCATGCTGTAATGAGCCTTTCCAAGCTCCATGCGGCATTTGCGGGAGAAGTTGACGGAAGCACCGTACATTCTCTCCCGATTTTTTCTTTTAAATATTTGTTATAATATTTCTCCGCTGTCTTTCCGTTCACAAAAATTCTTTTTATATCGGCAGTTTTAAAAATTTCCGAAAAATCATTTACAACAACATTTTTTATGGAACTGTCACTGCTTCCCGTTATTTCGCAGGAAGCAATAACGTCCCACAATGCTATTTTATGTGAAATTAAAAGTTTCTTTTTTTCTTCAATAACAGTCGGTATATCGCTTTCAAAAACTCCCGCAATTACTTTCCAAAACCGATTTTGCGGATGTCCGTAAAAAAACATCTGCTCACGTGATTTTACCGACGGAAAACTGCCCAAAATCAATATTTTTGAATTTTTATCGTAAAGCGGCGGAAAAGGATGCTCAATTCGTTCCATTAAAATCCCTCAAATTCATCAAAACCGCACAATTTTAATGCATCGGTGTAGTCACTGTAGCTTATATCTATTATATTTGTATAATAATGATTTTTATATGTCTTTCCGTTTACGGTCCACTTAATAAGATAAAACTTTTTCTCATTTTTTCCTATTTTCATTTTTCCGACCTTAACCGAAGAATCCGCCGCAAGCCGTACACTGCCTTTCATAACCGTTTTGTTTTTTATAACATCGGTCACAACATATGAAGCCTCCGCCTCTTTAGTAGTATCATTTACCCCAAAAAGGCTCAGCATATTGTCGCACGGCTCGTCAAACATGAAGCAAATCGGATTTTGAGAACGCTTTATATAATGATATGCAAGCTTTTTTGTGTAATAATAATCCACCACTGCGTCGGAAACCTGTGGCCATCCGTCAATAAGATTCCACCAGATTATTCCGGTTTTCTTCCACTTTGCAATTCTGAAACGCTCTATAAAATATTTTTTAGCTTCCGCCTGAGATATTTGACTTTGTTTTATGTAATCGGAAATATCCTCCTCCGCTTTCCCGAAAAGCGTTACAACCTGGTCGTACGCGAGCTTTATCCTAAACGCATACGGCGCATTCGCATCAAGCTCCATACTTGCCGCATGTACCAAATATTCATCGGTAGGCTTGAAGTTTTCTTCAAATATCTTTTCCGGATTTCGGAGAAATTTTCTAAGACTTTCCAGTGACGGCATCCCGTGATAACCGGTTTCACTCGCAAAATGGCACAATGAATTTTTGTAAAAATCACCTTTAAAATAATCTCTCGGTCCCCACAAATGGTCCTCCGGAAGAGTTAAGCCTCCCGCATGTGCCGCTTCACTCACAAACGGCGAGCTTGCAAGATACGGTCTTGTATAATCATGCGCATCAATAAGTCTTTTTATCGTTTCACGCGTAAGGAAATTGTTGTTCGGGTCTCTTATAAAGCCGCTCCACGACTCATAAGATAAATCGCATTCATTGTCCCCCGCCCAAAGCGTAAGCGAAGCATGATTGCGCAACCGTTTTATCTGATATATCACTTCCTCGGAAAGCATATCCGCAAATCTCTTTTCCTGCGGGTATACCGAACATCCCATAGCAAAGTCCTGCCATACCATAATTCCTTTTTTATCGCAAAAGTCAAAAAATTCGTCCGACTCATAAACATTTCCGCCCCAGCATCGCACCATATTACAGCCAATGTCGTCCAGAAGCTCCAAAGCTTTCGGCAGTCTGTTTATATCATTTGAATGAAAAGCATCGAGCGGAACCCAGTTTGTCCCAAGCACAAATATTTTTTTGCCGTTGACTTTAAAACAGAAATCCCCGTTTCCGTCTTTATCTGTCCCGTCGCTTTTTATCAATTCAACCGTTCTTACACCTACCGAAAGATTATACGTATCGCATACTTCTCCATTGCAAAAAAGCTCAACGGAAGTGTCATACAAATTAGCTGCACCGGCATTTTTCGGCCACCACGGCTTTACATTTTCTATTTCAAACGCAAACTGATAGCTGTTATGCCACAGTTTTTCTTCTTTTTCGAATTTACTGTCCCCGCATACACCCTTGATACGCACCGAATAGTCGCCCACAAAATCACCGGAAATATCAGCATTAAGATAAAAACGCATTTGTGCTGTTCCGTCCTCAATTTTATTTGTAACAAAAAATACTTCCTTTATTTTGTCATTTTCAATCGGCAGCAGCTCTACATCTTTCCAAATTCCCGCCGATACAATTCTCGGCATAATGTCCCAGCCGTACATATGCGCAGCTTTTCTGACGTACAAGCCCTGATACGAATACTGCTGAGAATTGCTCGATACCGGCAGCGTATATTTGCGTGCTTCTATACATACAGGCTTTATATGTACCAAAAGTTCATTTTTTCCGTTTTCAAACTCAGGATAAAAGTCATATCCGATAAACATATTCGATGTCGAGCCGACAAGCTTTCCGTTCACATATATATCCGCAATTGTATCGATTCCGTCAAAATGCAGATATGACGGCTTGTTTACTTCAAATTCACAAAAATACCACGCATGAAGATTTTCCATCCTTTGGGCAAGCAGGGTATTATCCGAAAAATACAAATCCTCAACCAGCCCCGCACGCATTAAATCAAGCTCTGCATTTCCGGGCACAACAGCGTCAATTACATTTAATCCTATTTTTTCTATATCCTCCGAGGTCTTTATATCCCAATCGGCACAAACGCAATTCTGCGCATAAGCCGCTTTCCATTTAAACATTATATCACAACCTTTATTTTTTTATATCTATATTATATATTTAAATATATAAAAAGTAAATGATTTTTTTTATGATAAAAAAAATATAAAGCAAGTATTTTTTTGGTATAATATTCCACGAATGTGTAAATACTATCAAAAAAAGAAAAGGAGCTTAATTAACATGAAGAAAAAAGGTTTTTTAATTTCCGCCGCCGCTGCCGCAGTAATAACCGGAATTATATCCGCATATATTCTCACAGAGCGTTCCGTAGAAATAAAGGATAAAGAAGATATAGCGTCCGATGAGGAAAGCGTAGAAATTTATCGTCCTCAAATCACCTCCGAGCCGGATATTCCCTCTCCCGAGCCTACCGTTGAGCCTATTTATTATATGGTTATGATTGAAAAAGATAAGCTGTGCCTTTTGGAGATAAACGGAAATGCAAGAAAAACGGTAAAATCCGCAAAAATAACTCCTGAAGTTCTGCCCTCGGAGGATGTTGAGCTTTTAAAAAACGGAATACACGCACTATCTTTGGAAGAAGGCATTGAAATAATGGAAAACTTTATAAGTTAAATGTAAAAAAATGAAAATCGTCGAAAATCAAAGAATTTAAGAGTATTTTTAATATATTTGCTTATTGCTCCATTTTTTTACTGTTGCATAAAATAAGAAATAGACTATAATATAATTATTAGCACTCAATAGAGATGAGTGCTGATAATTAGTTTATAAGGAGGACATTTATTATGAATATCAAACCATTGGCAGACAGAGTTGTAATTAAAATGCTTGAAGCGGAAGAAACCACTAAAAGCGGTATTATATTGGCAAGCGCGGCAAAAGAAAAACCGCAGGTTGCCGAAGTTGTCGCAGTAGGTCCGGGAGGAGTTGTTGACGGCAATGAGGTTGTTATGGAAGTCATTGTAGGCGATAAAGTACTTATTTCAAAATACGCAGGTACGGAAGTCAAGGTTGACGGCGAGGAATATATGATACTTCGTCAATCGGATATTTTGGCAAAAGTTATATAATTTTTATATATTAGGAAAGGATTGACTGATTATGGCAAAACAAATTTTGTTCGGAGAAGAAGCAAGACGTGCTCTGCAAAGCGGAATTGACCAATTGGCAGACACAGTTAAAATAACATTGGGACCAAAAGGCAGAAATGTTGTTTTGGATAAAAAATTCGGCGCACCGCTTATCACAAACGACGGTGTTACAATTGCAAAGGAAATTGAGCTTGAAGACCCGTTTGAAAACATGGGCGCACAGCTCGTTAAAGAAGTTGCAACAAAAACAAACGATATTGCGGGCGACGGTACCACAACAGCTACACTTCTTGCTCAGGCTTTGGTTAGAGAAGGTGCTAAAAACGTTGCTGCCGGAGCAAATCCGATGATTGTAAGAAAAGGTATTCAAAAGGCTGTTGACACAGCTGTTGATGAGCTGTTGAAAACAGCAAGAAAAGTATCCGGTAAAGACGACATAGCAAGAGTTGCGGCAGTTTCCGCTGCAAATGACGAAATCGGCAAGCTCATTGCCGAAGCTATGGAAAAGGTTACAAGTGACGGAGTAATCACTGTTGAAGAATCAAAAACTGCCGAAACATATTCGGAAATAGTTGAAGGTATGCAGTTCGACAGAGGTTATATCACACCTTACATGGTAACCGATACCGACAAAATGGAAGCCGTTCTCGATGACGCTTATATTCTGATTACAGATAAGAAAATTTCAAACATTCAGGAAATACTTCCCCTTTTGGAACAGGTTGTTCAATCCGGTAAAAAAATGATGATTATTGCCGAAGATGTTGAAGGTGAAGCACTTTCTACATTAATTGTAAATAAATTAAGAGGAACCTTCGTATGTGTTCCGGTAAAAGCACCCGGATTCGGCGACAGAAGAAAAGAAATGCTCAGAGATATTGCTATCCTGACGGGCGGCGAAGTTATTTCGGAAGAAGTAGGTCTTGAACTGAAAGATACTCAAATTTCGCAATTGGGTCGTGCAAGACAGGTTAAAATCCAAAAAGAAAATACAATTATTGTCGGCGGCGCAGGCGACGCAAACGAAATTAAAGCACGTGTTCAGCAAATCAGAAACGAAATTGAAAATACAACCTCTGATTTTGACCGTGAAAAATTACAGGAAAGACTTGCAAAGCTTGCAGGCGGTGTAGCTGTAATTAAAGTCGGTGCAGCAACCGAAACAGAAATGAAAGAAATGAAGCTCAGAATTGAAGACGCTCTTTCGGCAACAAAAGCTGCTGTTGAAGAAGGTATTATCGCAGGCGGCGGAACAAGCTTTATCAATGTAATTCCAAAGGTTGAAAAGCTTCTCGGCGAAACAGACGGCGATGAAAAAACAGGCGTTCAGATTGTTGTAAAAGCTCTTGAAGAGCCGGTTAAACAAATCGCAAAGAATGCAGGCTTGGAAGGCTCTGTAATCGTTGATAAGGTTATGAGCTGCAAACCCGGTGTAGGTTATAATGCGTTGACGGAAGAATATGTAGATATGATTTCCGCAGGTATTGTTGACCCGGTTAAAGTAACAAGAAGCGCACTTCAAAATGCTGCAAGTGTTGCGGCTATGGTGCTTACAACCGAAAGTCTCGTTGCGGATAAGCCGGAGCCCAAGCAGGCTGCTCCAGCAATGGATCCCGCAGCAATGGGCGGAATGTATTAATAAAACAGGCAATTGCAAATAAAAAAGCGGTGTACAAAAGTACACCGTTTTTTTATTTGCCGGCTATTGACATAAACCAGCTTCTATGCTATAATTATCACAAAACGGCTAAGAAAAACACGGAGGAATTTACTATGCAAAGTTTTTGGATATGGAACCGCGGAGATTACGAAATTTTTCATTCAAACCTTGCAAATGCGAGAAGGCAGGAATACGGAGTGGACTACCCTGTTTTCTGGAGATTATATGATGTAGACAGAAATGTTACTTTTTATGCAAAATTCAATATAGAAAAAAGCGGAGCTATGAAGCTTTATCTAAACGGTATCGGTTATATAATGATTGATAATAAAGAACGCTGCGCGGTCGGGGAAAAGATACATATCACACAGGGAGAGCATGTCTTTTTTATAAGAGTCACAAACCTCTCGGGACTTCCTGCCGCATATATAGAAAGCGATGTTATTGCCACCGATGATAAATGGTATACCGCAGACACGAACGGAAATCAAATAGCGGCGGGCTATGATGAAAAATATGATACCCCGAATAAAAACCCTGAGATTTTTCCTTTCCGCTATGAGAAAGTTTATCCAAAAAAACAATGCAAAACAAACGGGGGAGTTTTATTTGAGTTTGAAAAAGAGTTGTTTGGGTATTTACTCATAAGCAACGTAAATCCCTCCGACAGGCTTTCAATCAGCTACGGCGAATCAAAAGAAGAGGCTTTGGATACTGCCTTTTCAATTATCAGAGAAAATGTAAGCGGAAAAAGCGAGTATAAGCTGGTGCAAAGAGCGTTCAGATATATTTTTATCAAAGGAAGTGCCAATGTCCGAATTTCAGCCGATTACGAATATCTTCCTCTTGAATACAAGGGCAGCTTTGAATGTGACAATGACAGCATAAACAAAATTTGGGATATGTGCGCATACACACTTCATTTAACTTCCAGAGAAGTACAGCTCGAAGCAATTAAGCGTGACCGCTGGCTTTGGGGCGGCGACGCATACCAGGCATACAAATTCAACAATTACCTGTTTTTGGATAAGGATATTATAAAAAGAAGCACAATTGCGCTCCGCGGCAAAGAGCCTTTTAATGAGCATATAAATACAATTACCGACTACAGCTTTTTATGGGTTATCGGTTTGTACGAATATTATTTAACATACAAGGACTATGATTTTATAAAATTTATATACCCAAAAGCGGTATCATTAATGGATTTTGCAGCAAAAAGAATTAATGATGACGGATTTATTATAGGTAAAGGAAACGATTGGATATTTATTGATTGGGCGGATATTGACAAAACCGGAGCCGTATGTGCCGAACAAATACTTTATATCGCCGCAAATAAAACAATGGCAAAGCTTTCGGACATACTTGGCGAAAACGAAGATATGTACAAACAAATTGCTAAAGATTATACCGCCAAAGTCAATCAATTTTTTTGGAACGAAGAAAAAGGCGCGTTTATTGACAGCTATGAATCCGGAAAAAACAATGTAACAAGACATGCAAATATTTTTGCCGTAATGTATGATATTGCAACTGAAGCACAAAAAGAAAGTATTATAAGCAATGTACTTCTAAACAATGCCGTCGATAAAATTACAACACCGTATTTTGAAGGTTACGAGCTTGATGTTATGGGCAAAATCGAAAAATATGATTTTATTGAAAACAAGCTTCTTACATATTGGAAGGGTATGCTTGATTTGGGTGCAACAACCGTTTGGGAGGAATTTAATCCCGAAATATCAGGAATTGCACGCTATGAAATGTATGGGTTTAAATACGGGAAATCTCTTTGTCACGCATGGGGTGCCGCTCCGATTTACCTGCTTGGAAAATATTTTCTCGGAGTGTCCCCAAAAGAAGCGGGATATGAGACGTTTGAAGTTAAACCATATTTGGGAGGCTTCAAATATATAAAAGGCACCGTACCTATAAACGGCGGAAAAGTTGAGGTATTTTTATCAAAAACCGAGCTTTGCGTTACCTCTTCAAAGGACGGAGGAACGCTTGTATGGAACGGTCAAAAATACAACATAGAAAAAGATAAACAGTTAAAGCTTGTTTTTTAATACCAATGTAAAACCTCCTTGATATTTTAGTAATGCGGTCGCCAAACCATTTACTTTATATATCACGGGAGGTTTTATTTGCATATTGTATTTATTAAACACAAAAAAATAAGGAGTGTTTATAACTCCTTATTTTTTATTGTTAAACTACTGCTTTTTCTCTTTTTTCATGATGAAAAGTAGGAACAATCTCCGCAAGTCTTTCAACACATTCATCAGTATTATTTGCGTCTGCAAACTCTTTAAGCTCACGCAAATCCTCCATAAAAGAATTACCGTCAACTTCAATCTGCTGACCTACAAAAATACGATTGTTTGCTGTTTGTCTCAATCCCTCTTCATCCATTAAAAGCTCTTCATAAAGCTTTTCTCCCGGTCTTAATCCGGTAAACTTAATTTCAACATCCTTATACGGTCTTTTACCATGCAATCTGATAAGATTTTCTGCCAAATTTAATATTTTTACCGGCTCACCCATATCCAGAACGAATATTTCTCCTCCTCTGGCAATGGTAGCCGCTTCCAATATCAGCGATACCGCTTCCGGAATTGTCATGAAATATCTTATAATATCCGGATGTGTAACCGTCAGAGGCTTGTTTTCGGCAATCTGTTTTTCGAAAAGCGGAATTACCGAGCCGTTAGAGCCCAAAACATTTCCGAATCTCACAGCAATAAATTCTGTTTTTTTGCTGCCTTGCGCCATATACTGTACAATCATTTCGCAGCACCGTTTTGTCGCTCCCATAACATTTGTCGGGTTAACAGCTTTATCAGTAGATACAAGCACAAATTTTCCCGCTCCGTGTTTCTTAGCAATATCCGCAACATTAAATGTTCCGAAAATATTATTTTTAATTGCTTCCTCCGGATTGGTCTCCATAAGAGGTACATGTTTATGTGCCGCAGCATGGAACACAAGCTCCGGTTTATATTTATCAAATACCGCATTGATTTTGTTATAATCACGCACCGACGCGATTTCTATATGTAAATCCAAGCTGTCTCCGTATTGTATCCGAAGCTCCTGCTGAATATCATATGCGTTATTTTCATATATATCAAGAATAACAAGAGTTTTAGGTTTATTTTTTGCAATCTGTCTCGAAAGCTCCGAGCCTATCGACCCGCCTCCGCCTGTAACCAGACAAACCTTACCGGATATTGTTTCCGCAAGCAGCGTATTATTAAGCTTTATAACATCTCTTCCCAAAAGATCCTCAACTTTAACCGGCTGCGCCTGTCCTAAAAGATTCTGTCCCTCAATCAATTCATAAACAAACGGAATAACGTTTATTTCACATTCCGTCTCGGAACAAATGCTTAAAATTCTCTTTTTTTCCTTTTTGTCGCACGATGGGATAGCAAAAAGTATTGTCCCTATTTCATATTTTTCAACCAATGCCGGAATATCGCTTGTAGTACCCTCTATAGGTATGGAATGTATTTTCCTGTGAAGTTTGTTTTCATCATCATCAACTATCACGCACGGCTTATATGAACATGCGGGAGATTGCAGCATTTCCTGCAATATCTGGCTGCACGTATCTCCTCCGCCTACTATAAGAGTATTTTCTTTATCCTTTGCCTCATGTCTTTGTATCGTACGATATATGTAACAATATCCCACTCTTGACGTGACAATCCCTATCATTGCAAACAAGGCGGAAATCAAAACAAAAATTTCACTGACCTCAAAATCAATCGCTCTCACTATTCCGTAGCTCACCGACGCTCCTACGGTTACCCAAACCATGCACATCAAAAATTCACGTGCGTTTGCATATTTCCAAATTATGCGATATATGCCTCCGAAAAATAAAGCAGCCAAAATACAAATCGCAGATAACCCCAATTCCGGTAATATATCGCTTACTGCCAAATGGACAAACGATACCGCATTTGACACAAAAAATGCCGTAAAACTTGTAAGCAAAAGAATTATACAATCAATAATCATCATTTGTACATTTCTCTTTTTTAAAAATTCTATAAATTTCAAAAATCTCTCCCCTTTTTCACAGCCATATTTATTGTTTTCTTATATTATAGCACAATACTTTAAATCATGTCAAGTAGTTTTTATCTGTCCTCCAGCGGTTTATACTGAGTATGCTTTGCCACATTTTTAAAAGCCGGCCTTACAATCTTGCTTGAGTTAATAACCTCTTCCATTCTATGAGCACTCCAGCCGGCAATTCTTGCAATAGCAAAAATAGGAGTATACAATTCAAGCGGCAATCCCAGCATACTGTAAATAAATCCGCTGTAAAAATCAACATTTGCGCTTACTGCTCTTTTTCGCTTTTCGGCAAGCATACCGGGAGCAATCTTTTCCACAAGCTCATAAAGCGCAAGCTCATCCATCTTATCTTTTTCTTCAGCCAGCGGACGCACAAATTTTTTCAGTATTGTTGTTCTCGGGTCGGAAAGAGTGTATACCGCGTGACCTATTCCGTAAATCAATCCCGAACGGTCAAATGCTTCTTTTGATAATATCTTTTTAAGATATTCCTTCACCTCTGTCTCACTTGTCCAATCACTCACATTTGCCTTTATATCGTCAAACATTTCAACAACTTTCTTGTTTGCTCCGCCGTGGCGAGGTCCTTTAAGCGAGCCGAGCGATGCTGCGATGGTTGAATACGTATCCGTTCCCGAAGAAGAAACAACATGTGTAGTAAAAGTAGAATTGTTTCCTCCTCCGTGTTCCGCCTGCACAACAAGGCACAAATCAAGTATTTTCGCTTCAAGCGGCGTATATTGTTTGTCCGGGCGGAGCATGTAAAGTATTGCCTCCGAAGTGGTGAGCTCTGCCGGAGGAGTATGGATAAATAAGCTGTGTCCCTTTATGTAATGGTTACATGCCTGATACCCATATACCGACATAAGCGGAAACATCGCAATAAGCTGCAAGCATTGTCTGAGCACATTTTCCGGAGAAGTATCATCCGGGCGTTCATCATACGAATACATAGTCAAAACACTTCTTGCAAGCGTATTCATCATATCCTGAGACGGTGCTTTCATTATTATATCACGCACAAAGCTCGTCGGCAATGACCTGTATTCGGAAAGTATTCTCTTAAAGGTTTCAAGGTGTTCTCTGTTCGGAAGCTCTCCGAAAATCAAAAGGTATGCCGCTTCTTCAAAGCCATGACGTTTTCCCGAAGTAAATCCGTCAACAAGACTTTCTATATCCACTCCGTGGTAATAAAGCTTTCCCTCGCAAGGAATAATTTCACCGTCATCTATGGTATAAGATTTAACTTCACCTATCTCTGTCAGACCGGTCAAAACTCCCGTTCCGTTTTTATTTCTCAAACCTCTTTTTACATCATATTTTGCGTAAAGCTCCGGATTTATTTTTGCATTAGTTTTGCAAAGAGAACATAAATCCAGCACATCTTCTGTTATCTCCGAAAAATTTTTAACTTCATTCATATCGCATGTCCTTTCTTTATTGTAAATGACAGATAAAGTGCTATCGCTCTTGCTGCTCTGGCATTAAGATTTGCATATCTCTCCAGCATTTCCTCCGCAATACCGAAAGTTTCTTCCGCTCTTACGCAGTATGCCGCTTCGGTTTTTCCCGCCAGCTCTTTCAGGCCTTTTTTCATGTCTGTATTAACCATAATGTTTTCCGCGCCCTCTTTTATAAGTATAATATCTCTTACCATGCTCTGCCACAGTCTCACAATTTCTGCCATAGATTCTTTGTTTTCCTCAGCAAAATCGGCAATTTTAAAGGCGGATATTTTATGACTTGAAAAAAGTGCTGACAACATTCTCGCCGCCGCCTCCCGCAGCGGAAAAAACCCCTCACTGTTCATTATTTTATCAGCCCTTCCGACATTGCCTCCCGCATAATTTGCAAGAAAATCCGCATCTGCGCCGGGATATTTCTTTTTGACATATTCTTTCAAAACTTCTTTTTTTATCGGTCGAAAACGAACAACAGCACATCTTGAAATAACCGTCTGCAAAAGCTGAGACGTGCTTTGCACAAGTATTACGAAAACCGCATAATCCGGCGGTTCTTCGAGCATTTTTAAAAATGAATTTTGTGCCTGCTCCGTCATAGTTCCTTCTATGATATAAACTTTCTTTCTTGATTCAAAAGGCTTTATATACGCGTCGGAAACAACACCTCTCATTAAATCCACGCCTATGCTTTTTTTGTCACCTGAATTGATATACTTTATATCGGGGTTGGTATCGGCTTTTGCACCTATACATGCGCCGCAGGCTCCGCACGGTGCTCTGTTTTGATTAACGCATACAAGCGATGCCGCAAACAATTTTGCCGCTTTTTTTTTGCCGACGCCCTCTTCTCCCTCGAATATATACGCATGCTGTACATAGTTTTCACGAACGGAGGAAATAAGCTTTTTCAATTGTTCTTCATGAAATACGTCATATCCGTACATAAGTTATTCCTCCTTTTTTATTTTACAATTAGCCGTCTTTCTTATTATTTTAATACAATTTTGACGTTTTTGCAAGTATTATGCAATAAATGTATGAAATATTTACTATAAATATTTGACATACTCTTTACTTTATGATAAAATTGTATTAATAAGGTAAAATAAGAGTATTAAGGAGTGATCTTCAATATGAATAAATTTAAACCTATATTAAAAGACTACGTATTCATTATACTCGGAAGCCTTATTCTTGCAATCGGAATAAATGTGTTTACTCTGCCCAACAAAATATCCGCAGGCGGTATTACGGCAATAGGCACAATATTTTTGTATACATTGGGAATAAAATTATCTTTAACAAACTTGGTTTGTAATGGAATACTTTTTTTCTTCGGTTACAAAAATCTCGGAAAATATGCAGTTATACAAACCGTCTCGGGAATTATATTGCTTTCTTTTTTCCTGGAAATCACCTCTTCCCTCCCCGTTTATGCAGACAACGAAATGATTGCGACAATATCGGGCGGAGTTTTCATGGGCATGGGTGTCGGTCTTGTTGTAAAACAAGGTGCTTCCACAGGGGGCAGCGATTTTGCCGGACTGATTTTAAAGAAATTTTTACCGCATATTTCTTTGGCAAAGCTGATTATGTCCGTGGACTTTGTAATTATAGTTGTCTCGGGACTTGTATTTAAAAGCTTCACGGTGACATTTTACTCATTGCTTGCGCTTTTTGTCTCCTCGACAGTTACCGATAAAATAATTACCTTCGGTGATGATGCAAGAATGATACAGATATTTTCAACAGAAACCGAAAAAATTTCCGACCATATTCTCAAAGCATATGAGCGCGGCGTTACGGGAATTCGCTGCATAGGAATGTATTCCGAAAAAGAATCCGTAATGCTTATGTGTATTATAAAAGCAAAAGAGCTGCCGCGGTATCTGAAACTTATAAAAGAGCTTGACCGGCACGCCTTTGTAACAATCGGCAAAGTTCATGAAGTACTCGGCGAAGGCTTTAAAACAATGTAATTTTTTTGCAGGAAGTGATTATTTATGCGTACTCCGCTTGCGGACAGAATAAGACCCGAAACAATAGACGAAGTTGTCGGACAAAAACACCTTTTGGGCGAGGGGAAAATTCTGCGCAATATTATTATGGGTGATGAAATTCCGAATATGATTTTTTACGGTCCGAGCGGAACCGGCAAAACCACCGTTGCGAATATTCTGTCCAAAAAAACAGGAAAAAGGCTTTACAGACTTAATGCAACCACTGCTTCTGTTTCCGACATTAAGGATATTATCAATTCATTGGACGGTTTTATGAATATGAACGGTGTCCTTTTATATTTGGATGAAATTCAGCATTTTAATAAAAAGCAGCAGCAATCGCTTTTGGAATTTATTGAAAACGGGCGGATAACGCTTATCGCCAGCACAACTGAAAACCCGTACTTCTATATATATAACGCTGTTCTTTCCCGCTCTGTTGTCTTTGAATTTAAGCCGATTGAGCCTCGGGAAATTGAAAAAGCCCTGCTTCGCGCGGCAAATATTTTAAAAGCCGAAGACTACAGCGCATACACCGTTAATATTGAAGATGATGCACTGCGTCATATTGCCGATACGGCGGGAGGAGATGTTCGAAAAGCAGTAAATGCACTGGAACTTTGTTTTCTTTCCGCTGCCGTGAAAAAGGACGGCAGTATCGGCATAACACTTGATACCGCTGCAGAAGCGACTCAAAAAAAAGCAATGCGATATGACCGTGACGGAGATTCTCATTATGACCTGCTAAGCGCATTTCAAAAATCAATCCGCGGCAGCGACCCGGACGCGGCAATATATTATCTTGCACGTCTTATAAGTGCCGGCGACCTGCCAAGCATTTGCCGACGGCTTTTGGTTATATCCGCGGAGGACATCGGACTTGCTTATCCGCAGGCAATAGTATCGGTAAAAGCATGTGTAGACTCTGCATTGCAGCTCGGTTTTCCCGAAGCTCGCATTCCTTTGGCAGAAGCTGTTCTGCTTTTGGCAACCGCCCCGAAATCAAATTCGGCGATTTGTGCAATCGATGCGGCAATGTCGGATATTGAAAACGGTGATACCGGAGAAATCCCGTCTCACCTCAAGGATTCGCATTACAGCGGCGCAGCAAAGCTCGGACACGGCATCGACTATAAATATCCGCACAGCTTTCCGAATCATTATACTGCTCAGCAATATCTTCCGGACAAAATAAAAAACAGAATTTACTACGAATACGGAGATAATAAAGCGGAGCGTGCCGCAAAGGAATACTGGAATAAGATAAAAAACAACTGACAGGAAGAAGGCTTTATATGTTTTGCAAGGAATGTGGAAGAAATATAAGCAATCACCGTATATGTCCGTATTGCCACACTCTCCAGGGAAGTGCGGTGTCGCAGGACTTTATTGATTTTGATACGATAAATATCGGAGCAAAAAGTAAACGTTCAAAGCTCATTGCCGGCTTTTTACAGATTTTTCTGGGAAGCTTCGGAATAGGCCGCTTTTATCTCGGCTATAAAAAAATTGCATTTCTGCAAATTGCGGCAAGTATTTTTACTTTCGGAATTGCAGGTTTTGTATGGGGATTTGTTGACGGTCTCATGATAATAAACGGCAGAGAAAAATATGACGGCAGCGGTAAAATTCTTGCTTAAAATAATTTTTTTCGTTTTTTTGTATTTTTTGTTTGCTGTTTACGGAAAAATGTGTTATAATAAAATATGTATATAAATTTTGAATTTTAATATTTAACTTAGATAATTTAACTTCTTAGTTAATCGTAAAATCTTAGTTTTACAATCAGCTAAATTTAACTTCTTTAAAGGAGAGAAATATTTTGGAAAAATTAGTCATACAAGGCAATACCCGCCTTTCGGGCGAAGTTACGGTCAGCGGAGCAAAAAATGCCGCTGTTGCGATTATTCCTGCCTGTCTTTTGATTGACGGCATTTGCCGCTTGGAAAATCTCCCCGAGATAAAGGATGTAAAGCTTTATCTCGATATACTTTCGGCACTCGGTGCAACAGTCACCTACATAGACCGAAATACGGTGGATATAGATTGTTCCCGCGTCACTTCATACGAGCCGGACGAAAATATGGCACGCAAAATGCGCGGCTCATCATATTTACTCGGTGCACTGCTCGGTCGTGCAAAGCACTGCATTATGCCTCCCCCCGGAGGATGCGATTTCGGCACGCGGCCTATAGACCAGCATATCAAATGCTTTGAAGCTCTCGGCGCGTCGGTTAAAATCTCTTACGGAAAAATTCATGCAGAAGCAGCCGAGCTTACCGGAGCGCATATATATTTTGACATTATAACCGTAGGCGGCACAATAAACGCCATTTTAGGCTCTGTAAAAGCAGAGGGCATGACAATAATCGAAAATGCCGCAAAGGAGCCGCATATTGTTGATTTGGCAAACTTTTTAAATGCAATGGGCGCAAATATCCGCGGTGCCGGTACCGACACAATAAAGGTCCGCGGCGTATCCGAGCTTCACGGCGGAGCTTATTCTATTATCCCCGACCAGATAGAAGCGGGTACTTTTATGATTGCCGCAGCTGCAACCCACGGTGATGTTACAATTTGTAATGTTATCCCCAAACATTTGGAGCCGATATCCGCAAAATTAAGCGAAGCAGGTGCTAAAATAGAAGAATTTGACGATAAAATCAGAGTTTATGTACCGGAGGAAACAGCTTTCAAAAAAATCAGCTTTATGGCTCTTCCCTATCCCGGTTACCCTACCGATATGCAGCCGCAGATGGTTGCTTTCCTATCAACGGTAAACGGAGTAAGCTCCGCACGTGACGGAGTATGGGACAATCGTTTCCGATATGTGGATGAACTCAAGCTTATGGGAGCAAACATCCGTGTTGAGGGCAATCTTGCAATAATCGAAGGCGTACCTCATCTTATGGGTGCTTCGGTACATGCTACCGACCTTCGTGCAGGTGCAGCAATGATAATTGCCGGACTTTGTGCCGACGGAACGACCGAAATAAGCGACATTTACCATATAGACAGAGGTTATGATAATTTTGAACAAAAATTTATAAGTATCGGCGCAGACATAAAACGAGTTCAGGTTGTTGATGAATAAAAAGGAGCAATACATAATGTTTTTATCACTGATAAGCGGCTCTTCGGGAAACGCATCAATAGTTTCGGACAGTACAACACTTGTTCTCACCGATTGCGGAATGTCCGGTAAAAAGCTTGAAGAAGCATTTTCTTCGCTCGGACTTTCCTGTGCGGATATTTCCGCAATAATGATTACCCACGAGCATATCGACCATACCCGCGGAGCCGGTATTATTTCCCGCAGATATAATATTCCCGTATATGCCACAAAAGGTACATTCGACGGTGCGCAGCTCGGAAATATACCGGATGGAAATATTCATTATATTTCCCCGGGAATTGATTTTGAAATAGGCAATATAGGCATTCGTCCTTTTTCAATTTCGCATGACGCAAACGACCCTGTGGGATATAACTATTTTTTGAATAATAAAAAATTTACGGTTGCAACCGACATGGGAGAAATAACACAGACTGCCGAAGAGAGTATTATCGGCAGTGATGAAATATTGCTTGAAGCAAATCATGATGTTGACATGCTTATGTACGGAACGTATCCTTTTGCTCTTAAAAAGCGTATTTTAAGCAATATCGGACATCTTTCAAACGACAGTGCTGCAGACGCATGTGTGCGCCTTTTAAAAAGCGGCACAAAAAAAATAATGCTCGGACATTTATCAAACGAAAACAATACTCCGCCCATTGCTTACGAGGCTTGCAAAAGTGCATTGCTGAAATCCGGAGCAAAACTCGGCGATGATATTGAGCTTTCGGTTGCCGACAGATATAAAATTACGAGGTTTTAATGAATATTACTGTACTTACCGTGGGTAAACTAAAAGAAAAATATTTTAAAGACGCCGTTTCGGAATATGTCAAAAGACTTTCGCGTTTCGGAAAAACAGAAATTATCGAGCTGCCCGACGAGAAAATTCCCGATAATGTATCTGAAAAACAGGCGGAACAAATAAAGATAAAAGAGGGAAAAAACATTCTCTCACATTTAAAAAACAACACGTATTTTATTACATTGTGCGTTGAGGGCAATGAACTTTCAAGCGAAGAAATTGCCGAAAAAATCAATACTCTTTCCATGCGCACCGCGCATATTACTTTTGCGATAGGCGGCTCTTTAGGCCTTTCCGACGAGGTAAAAAAAGCGTCCCCTCTGCGCTTAAGCTTCGGGAAAATCACACTTCCTCACCAGTTAATCCGTGTAGTGCTTCTCGAACAAATATACAGAGCTTTTAAAATTAATGCAAACGAAACATATCATAAATAAATTTAAATCGTAGCTCGCTCCTGCTTTTCCCGCAAGAGGCAAAGTCTCGGACAGATTGCAGTATGTTCGGTGAGCAATTCTGTGATTTTAAAAATTGCCGCATACCGCAGGGCGGCGGAACGGAGATTATTATGAACATATTTCTTACATTTATTTTTTTATTTTTTATAGGCAGTGTATTCGGCTGGGGATTGGAAACCGTATTCCGGCGTTTCACGCGTTCCAACAAACTGCGAAAATGGATAAATCCGGGTTTTTTGGTGGGGCCTTACCTTCCGCTTTACGGATTCGGTCTTTGCACCCTCTATCTTCTTGCAAATACCGAGCAGCTGCTCCCATATGCAAATACGAGCTATTCGATTGCAGCTAAAATTACCGTTATTCTTTTTATGGGAATAAGCATGACGATACTTGAACTTATTGCGGGACTTATTTTTGTGAAAAGTATGAAAGTCAAGCTTTGGGATTACAGTGATAAGCCGTTTAATTATCAAGGCATAATTTGTCTTGAATTCAGTATTTACTGGATAATTCTCGCTGTAATATATTATATTTTTATACACCCGTACATTTTATCGGCTCTTGAGTGGTTTTCCTCAAACCTTGCATTTTCCTTTGTATTGGGAATATTCTTCGGAATATTCTTAATAGATGTGACATATTCATTCAAGCTTGCTGCCAAGATACGTACATTTGCCGCCGAGAATGATATTCTCGTACGGTATGAGGATTTGAAATCCAATATCAGAAAATATGCCGAAGAGCGAAAAGAAAAATACAGATTTATGTTTGCGTTCAAATCAAAAACTCCGCTCAATGAACATCTTGTAAGATACATTGAATTATTGCACACCTTCAGAAAGAAAAAACAGTAGCAAGGCAACGAAATAAAAAAGCTTTTGATAAAAGCTCCGCCTGCGGGCGTAGGAATAAGGTAGCATTTTTGATTTTCCGTCATTGCGTTTTACGCAATTTCCTACAAATTAAAAAAGGCACATAAAACGTAATAAAGTTACCTTTAACGGGATGGAAGACATCCCGTTATTTTTATATACGTTTTATGTGTCTGTATTTGAAAATTCTCATTTTATAACTGCTTTACAAAATGAGAAAATTTCTGTGAGGCACTTTTATTTTACAGATTTCCTCATAAGCTTTTCAGCTTCCAGAACTCTTCTTGCAAAATCCATATTGCTCAACCTGCCGGAGGTTTCATACTCTCTTTCCACAAGTCTGTTTACTTCATTTCTTATTGTTTCCGTCATAGTCATCATTTGCAGTTTTCCTCCTTATTCGACGAATTAATTCTTTTATCTCTGTTGATATAAGTTATTTTACAACATTCCCCCTATTTTGTCAATATTATTTTTCTTTTTTTTACAAAAATCGTTCGACGCATTTCGACAGTTCTGTCGAATGATGACGTATTATGTATTCGCAGCGTTTACAAACAAAACAATATATAAAACCCACTGTCAAATTATATGAATTTACCGCATTTTCTTTGTGTAAAATAAATGAAATATTTTTATTTACGAAATACTATTGACATGTTTGCAAATTCCTATATAATGTTAATGTACTAAATATTTTGGGGTGATTTCTCATGACAAAAACAACCGAAAAAAAAGACAAAAACCAGATTCCCGATTATGAAATGCTGTTTCAGGAGGGTGCGGAAAACAGCTCGAATGACAAATCAAGCGGCATTCCCAAAATGCTGTTTAAACAAAATGCCGGAAAAATGTTTGTTTCCGCTGTTTTGTATGCAATAAAAGCTTCTCCGACATGGGCTATTCCGCTTGTGACTTCCGAAGTGATAAACATAATTTCTTATCCTTCCGAAAACACCGTGAAAAGGCTTTTTATTTACGGAATAATACTTTTTGTTCTGCTTATACAAAACATTCCGACGCATGTTCTTCTTTACGAAAAATATGTAAATAAAAGCCTGCGCACTGTAGGTGCCGGTCTCCGCAACACACTTATAAAAAAGCTGCAGCATCTTTCAATTACATATCATAAGGAAATAGAATCCGGTAAAATCCAGTCTAAATTTCTGCGTGATATAGAGGCTATTGAATTTTTTAACACATACTTTGTAAAAAGTATTATTCCCTGTATTATTAACATACTTATTTCCATTATAATTGTGTTAATGAAAAGCGGTACAGTCACGCTGTTTTTCCTTGTAGTGATACCCATAAATGTAGCGGTTATTCATTTTTTCCGTTCCTCGATGAAGGATACTAACAGAAGATTCAGAAAAGAAACGGAGAATATTTCGGCAAAGGTTTCAAATATGCTTGACATGATACCTGTCACAAAGGCTCACGGTCTTGAAAACGAAGAAATTGCCGC
>CAKSJU010000011.1 GCA_934463455.1 uncultured Clostridia bacterium
ATAATTAAAACCTCCAAAATGATATTTTTATTATATATCATCTTGGAGGTTTCGTAAAGAGTTTACACAAAATTCGGTATTGACTCCCTATCCGGCACATCGGAAACCAACTGGCGCTCTATACTGTCGCACACAAGGGTGCGAACCTTTTCAACAGTCTCATCATAGCTGTCCTTATGTTCAAAGCTTTTAAGCTCCCAATACGGATAGATTTTTATTCCCGATCGGTCAATTATCATAGACCTTGCAGGGCGAAGTTCCGAAACATCTTTAAACACACCCACCCCTTGAGTTCGTGCAGGGGAAATTGCAAAAAGCTCCTGAAGCCCCTCCTTTTCCACCGCCGCCGAAAAAGACGGATATCGGAACAAACCCTTTATTTCGGAGGAAAAAAGAATTGTATCTCCCAAGGCCGCATAGAAAAACGGTTTCACTCCGAACCTGTCGCGGCACGCAAAAACTCTTTGCCTCATAGAATCCCAAATGCAAAAGGCATAAATCCCATTCAGCTTTTCCGCGCACTTTTCGCCCCAATGAACATAGGCATAAAGCAGAACCTCGGTGTCGCAATCCGTTAAAAACCTGTATCCGCAAGACTCAAGCTCTTTCTTCAGGTCATCTGCATTATAAAGCTCTCCGTTATATGTAATCGCAAATTCATATCCGTCCATGCTTCTTATCATAGGTTGCTTTCCGCCCTCCGGGTCAATGACGGCAAGGCGGGTGTGAGCAAAAGCCGCATGCTCCCCAACCCATTCGCCCGAGGAATCCGAACCGCGATGCCTCATGCTGTCTGCCATATCCCGAACAACAAGAGTGTTGTAGCTTTTATAATTCAGATAATTTTTTTTGAAATTTATCATTCCGGCAATAGAACACATAATATATCAGCTCCCATTAAAATTTTAGCAGTCCTTTTATATAATACGGAGCTGTTTTTGATTTTGTTACACATAAAATAAGGGGCTGTAAAAAAATCTTTAAAATTTCTGTGCATCTGTAAGCGGAATAATCGTTCCCGATTTCCAGACAAATATTTTGCCCGAGTCTGTGCTTACATTGCAGCTCGGCGAGCTTAAATCAACCTTATTAAGTGCAGTGATTTTGCCCTGCGAATATTGCGCGACCCAAACATCGGCAGCGTCGGTTCCGCTCACCTTAAAGGTCAGCACTCCGCTTTCAACCTTTATATCAGTTATGCTTACCTTGCTTGCTCCGAGAATCTCCGAGCACTTCAAAAGCTCATTTATTATCTTATTGTTTGCAGAAATAATAGCCACCTTATTTGCTATCGAAGATTGGCTGAGCATATCATTTTCATCGGAATATTTTTCAGCCAGCCTCCATGCCGCTTTCGAATATATTCCGTCCGCCTTGTTAAAATTCTTATATGCGTCGGTCGGCACTGCGCTCTCAGCCGAAATTGAGCTGTATAAAGCGTCAACCATATTTGCCTCATAGAGCATAAACAGTGCCGCGGATTTATCCTGCTCGCTCATGCTGCCGCTCATTATCATCTGCGCCGCATTTTCCGAATTAAGCATTTCCTCGGTCACGCTCGGATAACGTGATATTATTCTTTCTTTTCTTAAAGATGCTTCATTTGCTGCTGCGCGGCTCAAAAAATCATCGGTGCCGTAAATATAAACAGGCGACTTTGTGAGAGTTATGCAATTATTTGCAATTCCGATTTCGTTGCCGTTTAAATCATATGCCTTTGCATTGCCGCCAACGCTTATTGCGTCTCCGTTCGTGCTCCAGCAAATTGTTACAGGCTTATTGTTTTTAATAAACACATATGCATATGTTGTTTCATCGGTATCCAATTTTCCGAGATATTTTGCATCTCCGATTGCGGAATTTAGCTGAGAAATCGAGTACATTAATTCATTCGGAACCATATCCGAAGTGAGCACTCCGAAAGCCTCGCTTTCATTTTTTAAATTGAACACATAATTTGTGTCAAGATTATATGCATTTGAAACAACTATTGCTTTAACGGTCTCCTGTGCCTTAACCGATTCTCCGCCGTTCTCCGCTGTTGCCGCGTCAAATCCTATTTCGGTTGCCGCCAAATCTTTAAATCCGCCGTTATCAAGCAAAATATCCTTAAATGTCTTTATGCGAACATCTTCAAAGAAAGATTTTGTGTTATAATAAGCTTTTTCAGCGTTTACGTCTGACGGGTGAAAATACGGGTGATAGCTGAGCGCGTCAAACTTACCATATAACCCTGCCTCCATCATTCCTGTTACAAAGCTTACCGGAGATTTTGAAACATCGATTGCTCCGGCATAAATGCGATAGCCGGGATTTATGCTATAAAGCGCATCGGAAACTCCATTTACAAGAGCGCTGTAATCACCGACATTGCTTTCTGTCTGCCAGAAGCCCGATGAATTGGGTTCATTCCATATCTCAAAGGATTTAATCTGAGGATAGCGATTTGCAACTTCTTTTGCATAATTCACAAATGCCGCTCTCTCCTCTTCTGTGTCAATTCCGCCCTTTATCAATCCATCGTCCGAATACAGGGTATTGTTATAATCCAGTATCGGCAAAACTTCAAGATTATTATTTTCGGCAGCCTCCATTATTGAATCGAACAGCGAAAAATCATACTCGCCCTTGGCACTTTCAATTGATGCCCACGAAAAATCAATTCTCACGCGGCTGAAACCAAGCTTTGCGGCAAGCGGCAAAAGTCCGCTGTCCTTGCTGATTTGAGTCGGGTGAATAACAATTCCGTTTTTAATCAGCTTTTCTTTCGGCTGATCCGGAACAATATATATTTTTTTCTTAACCTCGGATATGACAGTTCCGTCTCCGCTCTTCATTGTCACCGTAACATTATTTTTCCCGTACGGCAAGTTTTCCATAACGATTTTTTCTTTATAAATATCATCGGGATACAAAAACTCGGAAACTTCTCCCTTTTCTTTCCCGTTTGTGTAAGTGATAACAACATCGCCCGTATCCGCAGCCGTATAGTCAACATCAACAGCAGCTTCACTTCTTGTGTATATGTTATATGGCTCGTCCTGAATTGAAATTATTGTCGGAAATCCTATTTTTCCGAGCTCTGCATCAGTGTATAGCCCTTTCAAATCGTCCTTTGTGTAACGCTCAACAAGCATTTTCTTGATGTCTGCGCCCATTGTGCTGACTTCCACTTTGTTTTCAAGGAAAAACTTACTGTTCAGCCAGAATGTCGGGCGGACATAATATCCTGTGGTATTTGCGTTTTTATCCCATGTGTTTCCCCATGAATTGGCAGCTTTGTTGCTGTAGCTGTTAGAGGTTCCCAAAACAACATATGCATTTGTTGCATTCGTGTCGCGCGCGGTTCTGAGCCACCAGCCGCTTTTTATTGCACTTTCGGGATCCCAGCCGAATTTGCCCCAATACTTTGAATATTCACTTCTCGATAAAAGACTTATCGGCCCCGTATATGAATAGTCCGCAGTCAGATCGCCTTTTCCCGAGGGCTCCGTCCACCAAACATGGTTTTTATCTATGTACGGAATTATAAGAGAGCTTAAAGTTATAGAATTTCCGCCATCTATCAAGCCTTTATCCTTATTCAGAAAATCGTTATTAAGCAAATATGCCAGGTTGTTTTCGTCGCTTATATCGAATTTCGAGGTGTTATCAGGGTCAAAAGCCTGTCTGCCCTTAACTGCCGAGGTTATAACATAAAAAGCTGAATTTTCATCATTTGTTTCGTCCAAAAGCAAAAGCCTTTCGCCTGCGGCATAAAAGAAGTTTTCACTCGGGTTATTAAGATTTGCCTCTCTCTCCTCTGCCGAATAGTTACTTCTTCCGACCTTTCCGAGATTTTGAACATAAATTATATTTGCACTGCTTGCAGCTGCTCCGAAACTTCCGTCCGCATAAACCGGAGTTATATTCACTGAAATATATCTCCCTTTATCCTCATTTGAAATGAAATAAGTTTTCCCGGTTTGCTTGTAAATATCTTTAAATTCGCCGTCTGCCGACTCTGAAAAAGTCCACTGATATTTATATGAGACTGCGTTGTCATCTTCATATTTTGCAGTGAGAGTTGTCATCGCTCCTATTGAAGCTGTGTCTGCCTCAATGCTTGCGTCGCTTATATCGAACCCGATTTTTTTAAGCTCGTCCGGAGTGTAAATTCCGCTCAGCTCCTGCGCGGTGTAGCGCTCGGTGATTATTTTTTTAACCTCCGCGCCCATGGTTTTCACTTCCGCCTTTTCGTTACGGAATATATCCTCACTCAGATAAAAAGTCGGGCGGAGATAATAAAGGTTAGACGAAACAGATTTATTCCATGTGTTTGCCCAGCCGTTGCTGCCCGCATTCGGATAACCCTCATTTGAGCCCATGGCAACAAACGCATTATACACCTCGTCTGTTGAATTATTCACTCCGTTTCCGCGCGATGTTCTGAGCCACCAGCCGGCTGTTTTTGTATCTCCGTTCGGATCCCATCCGAACTTGCCCCAATACTTTGAGTATTCGCTTCTTGAAAGCAAGCCGATTTTTGCAGTGAAGCTGTAATCACTCGGGCAATCCGATTTTGATGCACCTGCCTCAACCCACCATTTATGCTCCGGTATATACTTCTGCATGTCTGCCGATATTGTGTGATTTGTTCCTGCATCGGGATTGCCGACCGAAAGAAAATCATTGTTCAGAAAATATCCGACATTTGTTTCCGATGCAATGTTGAATTTTGCCGTCTTTGCAGTGTCGAACACGCGTCTGCCTTTATATCCTGCCGACATAACATAGAACGATGAATTTTTATCGCTGTATTCATCTAAAATCAGCACGTTCTCCCCTGCAACCTTAACAAGATTGTCACTCGGATTTTCTTTATTTTCCGCGCGATCCGTCGTATAATTCGTTCTTGATAATATGCCTATTTTGTCAACATGATATGCTTCGCTTGTTATAGGCGTGCCCTTTTCACCGCTTTCATAAACAGGTGTTGCCTCTGCTCTCAGATATGTTCCTATGTCATCGTTTGCTATAACATACTTTTCGCTTGTCTGCTTATACACGGGGGTATACTCCCCGTTTTCATTCTCCGAATGATACCACCGATACTCATAGCCTGTTGCCCCGTCCGCAGCCGCGCTGACCGTCAGAATTTTATTATATCCCGTCTCCACGCTCAATGTAGCTGTGCTTTCTGCTGCAAAAGCCGTGAATGAGCATGAATTTGCAATCAGCATTGCCGCCGTAATTAAAGTACATATTTTTTTCATTTTTTCTTTCCTTTCTAAATTGAATTTTTATTAAATCCGCTGCTTCGCGAAAAGGCGGATAAGCGGCAAATTTACATGTTTGATAATTTCAAAACTATAACAGCCGCCTCGGCTCTTGTTAAACAGCCCTGAGGGTTAAACCTGTTATTCTCATCTCCTATCATAATCCCGGCAGAGGATACTTTCTTCACAGCGTCTGCCGCCTGCGGAGAAATTGCGTCCGAATCGGCAAATTCCAAATTGCTCTCGCCGCCTTTTATGCCGCTTGCTATAATTGCCGCAAATTCCTCCCTTGTTATATTCTTTTCGGGATTTATTTTATTATCGCAGAGCATGAAACCCGGAACAAACCCTCCCAATTCCATGCCGCCGATTATTCCGCTATACCATTTATCGGGCGCTGCATCATCAAAGGTACACTTATCCTCACCGATTCCGAAGCTCCTTGCCGCAAGGCTGAATGCCTGCGCGGTGGTGAGCGTTACATTCGGAGCATAAGTTTTGTTTCCCATTCCGCTCACCAGTTTTTTTGCATATGCCTCTCTGATTGCGCTTTCTGCCCAATGTCCTCCGATGTCTGAAAATATATCCTCTTTTATTCCCATCTTGGGGGCAAAAATCTTTGAAATTTCTGTCATTCCGCTTTCTGTCCGCTCTTCGCTTGCAGACAAAACCCAGTCTCTGAACAGCGCCGTGTTCTTGCTTGATGCAATTCCCGGAGTGATTTCAACATACCCCTCTCTGGGGCCGAGAAGGTTTCCGTCGTTCGCCGCAAGGTTGAAGCCTATAACGCTCCCTCCCGAAAAATCCATAGGCTTTAAAGCGTCTTTCGGAATCCTTATAAGATAACGCGTATTTTTATTTTCATCATCTCTTAAAATCCTGCTCCATTCGGGCGGCTGCGTGCCTGATGAATTGCCCTCTGCCGCCTGCCACGAATAGCTTTCCTCTCCGCTTTGAGTGAGCGCAAATCCGTATTCATAATCATCGGAATCATACTTTCCGCTCTTTGTATTTTTAGTATCAAACGCAAGCTGGAGGCTGTCTCCGTCATAAATGAGTCCCTCATGGTTCATTTGATTCTGATAATCGTCGTAAATATCGGCAAGCAGATAAAAATAATTATCGTCCCACTTTGTGAATATTCTTCCCGAAATATCGGAATTTTCCCACTGCTCATGGCTGTTCGGGTCAATCGGCGGATTAAGATATGTCGGATAAGCGTCGCTCCAATCGCTTATATTTCCGTTAAATCCCGTCGGGTTTATTTCCTTGTCTGCCTTCACAATCACGGAAAAATCAAGCGGTATCTGAACCTTTGAGATAAACTTTTGAGAATCGCTGTATATTTCAAATGTAAACACATAGTGATTAAACGCTTTGCGCTCAATCCGACTGACAGGGATTGATATATCTTTTGTTTCAAGCTCATTAAGCTCAAAGCTCTGCTTTTCTCCAACACTCCAGCCCTCAGGCGGCGTCACCTTTATAAATCCGCTTTGGGGCGTATCCGTTTTGTTTTCCAACGTAACCTTTAATGAAGTTATCTCCCCGGCAGGCTTTTCCGAATTTACGGAAGTTATGCCGATTTTGCTCTTTATATTTGACTTCATTTTTGTTTCGGCATGCACGTTTCCGTCAAACGAAATTGTTAGAAAATCATTGTCTTTTCCTATCATTTCGGAATTTAAAACAAACTTCAGATTTTCTTTTGACCCTCCCGAAACCGTTACATTGTCAGACTCGGCAATAACATCGCCGTCGGCATTTTTAATTGCAGCTTTTCCGACAGCATCGGCAGAGCCGTCGTTATAAATTCGGACGGAAAGCTCTGAATTTTCGCCCTCATAGCTTTCAACCGTTCCGGGAATTACCTGAAAATGCACTCCCCTGTTTTCACATTTTTCAAATTCAGCCTCAAATTCAAACCACTTCACAAGATTTTTCGAGATGCAGTCAAACGCATTTGCCGACCCCGATTCAACATTTGCGCTTTCCGATGCCTGTTTTGCCAAAAGAGAATATTTCTCGGCATTTCTCAAAAGCTCATATCCAAATCGCAGTTCATCTGAGGAATTGTTTGTTTTTTCGCTGTAATCTTTTTTTGCCTTATTCACCTCTGCCTCCGACGCATTGCTGCATTTTTTGCCGCCGAGCGACACAAAATCAGCAATTTCCATGCCGATTTTATGATAAGCATGCATCATATTTGTGTTTTTGTGCTCAAATAAATCATCTTTGAGAAATTTCATAATTTCAATGCCCAAATTATAAAACGCGTCCAAATCCTCATCATCGGCTTGATTTTTACTCGTTAAGTCAAGCTTTTGACTTTCAAGCGCCGCCTTTATTTCCTGTGAAAGCGAATATTTCTTTTCAAATTCGTTAATATCGCTTTCAATCCTACATTTTATCTCATTTTTCATAAACTCCATATCGCTGATATAAATATAATACGGTTCATCGGTCTGATAAACCTTTTTCCCCTCGGATATAAAATTCCCGTACATGTCATAAACCTTCACAGCTTCGGGAAACTCAATAACTGCGCTTTCTCCGCTGAAGCACCATGATATAAGCATGGGAAGATTATTTTTCCTGTACATCATTGTGCGGCAGTTATTATTAAGATTTATCTCGGTCAGAAATTGTGCCCCGGCAGTTTTGCTTTTATAGTTTTCAACCGCCGCAAAGCTTGCCTTTGCGCTGTAATCCGGTTTTAAAAGTCCGAAGGTTTCGCCCTCGTCCCACATGTTGAACAGGTTCACCCTCGTATCCAGATAGTCAGCATTTATAAGGATTTTTATATCCTCTTTTGCGAGAGTCGGCTCAAGCTCTTTTTTTCCGAAGGTAGTCCAGCCTGCCTCAGTCAGGTAAACATCTTTCCAGCCGCCGTAATCCTCTGTAATATCAGTGTAATTCCGAACCCTGTCAAGGAATTTTGCGTCATTTAACGCAACATGATAATAAGGGTGCGTTGAAAACGCGTCAATATAAGGGTAAATATCAAGGTCAAAAAGCTCTCTCGACCAACCCGGACCGTTTTTCGATATATCTATCGCTCCGCCCACAACATATGCGTCCGGGCGAACCTCTTTTACGGCATTTGAAACAGCCTTAACAAAGTTTGCATAATCATTCACGTTTGCCTTGGGATACCAAAATCCGTTATTGTTAGGCTCGTTCCAGACCTCGAAGTACTTTATCTCGGGATAGCGCTTTGCAACGGTTTTCACATATTTCAGGAAAGCGTCCAGCGTTTCATTGTCTGCAATCCCGCTTTTTGAATTCTGCGTGTATAATTTATTTGAATAGCAAAGTATTGCCATGAGGTGCATGCCGCGCTTATTAATCTCCTGCATTATATAATCAAGCGCAGAATAATCATATGCACCCTTTGCTCCTTTTTCGAGACGCTCCCATGAAAAATCGGCACGTATGTAGTTAAAGCCTGCCTGCTTGACATAATCGAGAATAACGCCCTTACTGCGCTCAATCTGCGCCGGGTGCGTGCAAATCCCATGCTTTAACAAAGTGTTATCTGCGCTCCAATCGAATTTTTCGCAAACCGTCACTTCACGGGTAAAGGTTTTCACAACGTTATTTCCGAACTTAACATAAATCGAAAGCTCAGCCGTGCCGCGATGCAGATTTTTCATCTCAATCTGATAGCTTTCCTCTCCCAACGATGTGAGCGTTAATTTTTCCGCTGCGCTTTCATAAACAAACCCGTCTGTTTTATATTTAAGGCGGTAATAGGTTGTGAACACTTTCGGAAGTGTTGTGGCGCACTCTATATTTACAACATAAAAATCCGAATCGGGATTTATGATATAAAGAGGCTCCCACTCGTTTTTAATTTCAATTTTCGGATTTACCTCTCTCAGGCGCAAGCCCCCGAAATTGACGCTGCCGCTCAAGCCCTCTTTAAAATAAAGAGTAAAAATAACAAAATCTGTTTTTTGCGGAATATTAACAAGATTTGAAACATATTCTTCATTCTTCCTTGTTCCGCCAATCCTCAGAATTTCATTTTTTCCTCCGACCTTTGCACCGTCGCCGTCAAAATACTCGCAATATAGAACCGCCCCGTCAGCTTGCGGCAAGCCATCGGTTTGTGCACTTAAAATAAGCTCATAATTTTTTCTTGAATTTACTGCATAGCCGGTCTTTACAAATTGTTCTTCGCCGCAGATTATTTTCTCCTTGCTGCTTTCCCCTGCAAGTGAAAAATCATACTCACCTTTCAATATGTCTGCCTTAACCTTTGCCATACCGTCGTTTATTTCAAAGGGAATATCAAATCCTATGCTTCTTAAAAGCTTATCGCCGTAATTTAAAGCTCCCTCTCCCTGAAAATCCTCTTTGGAAAAATGCCTTGCCATTGCCGCTCCGACATTGGTTCCTATTTTATCAAGGCGCACATTTTTGAAAAATTCGCCGCTTATGTAAAACACCGGTCTCACATAATACTGGCTTGAATTGACAGATTCCTGCCCGAAGGTTTGCCCTATTCTTTCGGCAGTCGTCATCGAACAAAGGACAGTTCCCGTTGTTCCGTTTTTTCCTCTTGCAGTCCTAAGCCACCAGCCGTAAACGCCGATGCCGTCGTCCACTCCGAATTTATCGATATATTTTATCCATTCGGATTGGGACATCAGCGCAATTTTGCAATTTACGCTGTAATCCTTGGGGCAGTTTCCGGAGGGAAATCCGCCCTCCGTGAACCATTCGTGCCCGTCCTCCAAATATTTGATAATCTCCGCGGGAAGCTTGTTCCCGGCTCCGTTTCCCGATTCGATAAAATCATTGTTAAGCCAATATGCAATATTGTTTTTATCCTCGGGGTCAAATTTCTGCGTTCCGTCCGAATCAAACGCACGCTTTCCATATCCGTCTTTTGCAAGAACCAAAAAGCCGTCCTCATCGTCAAGCAGCACAAATTCCTTGCTGCTTCCCTCAATTCTGAAAATGTTCTCCTCCGGAGTGTTAACATTGTATCCGTCCATTTCATACACTCTGTCGAGAGGACCGACCTGCTTTTCCTCAGCCGATACCGGCACTGCAGATGGCAGCATACAGAGCGTGCAAACAAACGCTATCACTTTTTTAATCATATATTTCTCCGTTCTGTCGGCTTTATTTTGCTATTTTATAACAACCGAATAATTTTGTGCCGACTTCATTGTTGTTAATCCGTCCCATATTATAACCTTGGCATAGTTTCCGTCACTATAGCTTGGCAAGGATAATGATAAATTATTAATATCCGTCTTTTCTCCTGCGGGGATATTTACAGATACGCCGCGATTATCGAGCATATTACCGTCCTTGTCATACACAAAAAGCATTGCTTTTGCATTGCAGGCGCTTCCTGTGCAATTTGCAAGCTTAATCCGAACTTTCAGCTCGGACGCATTTTTTATATCCGCAGCCGCTTTTCCGCTTTCATCTGTCACGATAACCTCTTCTGCTGAAAGCCTTGCCGCTTTTCCGACCCTCAGCGGCTCACTGCTGCATTTTTCTCCGGTGTATCCTTTCTCATTTATCGGAACTACAAAGAAACGAACATATTTCCCTGCATGCTCAGCCGAAAGCTTCACGCTGCCGTCATTTGAAATCGCCGTGTAGCTTCCGTTTTTCGAGTCCGATATTTCAAAGCCGCATTTTGATGTGCCCTCGTCCGTTCCCATATAGCTGTAATCACCGAAAATTGTTGCTCCCACAGCCGCCAGACCTCTGATTTTTGCATTTTCCGCTTTCGGCACGGCAATAATTCCGAGCTTTATCAAATCATTCTCGGTGTAGCCTGCATTGCAGGAAAGCAATTCCTCCACGGTGTACATTTTTGAAAGCGCCGCGGCAGCCTTTGCCCCTGCCTCGGTTATGCGCACATTAAGGGCAAAATCCCTGTTTAAATAAAACGTCGGGCGAACATAATAGCTTGCATTTGCCGCTTTATTCCATGTGTTCCCGTATCCGTTCGCGGCAGGGTTTGAAAAGTTTCCGTCTTTCACTCCCGTTCCGCAGAAAACATCTGAAACGCCTGTGTTTCTGCCGCTCCTGAGCCACCATGAGGTTTGTATGCTTTCCTTAGGGTCCCAGCCGAATCTTCCCCAATATTTTGAATATTCGCTTCTTGAAAGAAGAGCCGCCGCACCCGTGAAAGAATAATCATTCGGGCAGGCTCCTTTGTTATTTGCAGCCTCCGTCCACCACAAATGCGCCGGGTTTATAAACCTGCAAACATCTGTGGAAATCCCACCGGAGGTTATAAATTCATTGTTGAGCCAGAAGCCTATATTATTTTTATCTTCGGGGTCGAATTTCTGCGTGTTATCGCTGTCAAACACATGCGTGCCTTTTGCCTCCGCTGTCATAACATACAAAGCGTCGTTTTCATCACCTGATGCGTCCAGCATAATTAATTTTTCGCCGCCGGCACTTATTAAATACTCCTGCGGATTATCCTTAAGCTCTGCTCTGCCATCTGTATAATTGGTTCTGTTCGATGCTCCAAGCTGCTCTGCATGTATTTTATTGACAGACATAACGCTCTCTCCGCGCACTCCTCCCTCATATATCGGGGTTACCTCCGCAGATATCCATTTCCCCATGTCATTTGCAGCCACTATGTATTGATTTGTGTTATTAAGATAAATTTCGTTTCCTTTTTCCTCTTCGCTGTCCGCCGCAAACCATTTATACTCAAAGTCAACCGCATTTTTATCTTTCATTGAGGCAGTGAGCGTTGTGAGTGCTTTAACCGGAGACGAGTCCGCACTTATTGCCGCGGATTTAATATCATACCCCAGCAAAATCAACTCTTCTGTGCTGTAGAGATTTTTCATTTCCTCCAATGTGTATTTGGAACCGAGCATACTCTTCACGTTGTCTCCGCTTTCCGCCAAGTCGCATCTGACATTTTTAAAGAAACTTTCATCAAGATAAAAAGTCGGGCGAATGTAATATTTCTCCGTGCAGGTTCTGTCCCACATATTGCCTTTTCCGCCGTCGTTTGTGTTCATCATTGCAAGGATATTATCGGCTTTTCCGCTGCTGCCCCTTTGGGTTCTTCCCCACCACGGCGTAACAACGCTTGCCCCGAGAGGCTGCCACCCATATCTGCTGCGATATTTCACAGCCTCGGACATTGAAAGAAGAGAAATTCCTGCCTTAAAGCTGTAGTCCTCGGGGCAATCCCCGTCTTTAAGCCCTCCCTCCGTGTTCCAGATATGCTCATAATCTATATGCTCTTTAATCTCATTCGGAAGAACAAGCCCTCCGCCGCCGCTTGTTAAAAACTCATTATTGAGAAATTTTCCGATATTTCCGTCTGCATTCGGGTCGAATTTTGCATATCCGTTTTTATCAAATTCGCGGCTGCCATACACCCTTTCGGTCATGATATAATAGTGCGAATTTGCGCCGTTCATTTCTTCAAGCAATATAAATTTCTGACCCGAAACCGAGAAAATATTTTCCTGCGGCGTGAGCATTGTGCTTTCAATATCGTCTTTAAAGGTTGTTCTCGAAACAGGGCCGAGGTTCTGAACAAAAACAGCGGCAGTTTCGGCTGTTCTCCCGGTCTCAGTGTCTGTGACAGACGCTTTTATATATTTTCCTTTATCTCTCGGAGTTATTATATATTTTTCATCTTTATCGGAGGCAAGCGGCACAAATCCGCTCTCCTCCTCATCTGATGAAAACCACTGATATTCAAGGCTTCCGACCTCTCCTGTTTTATTGACCGATAAAGCCATTCCGGCTAAAATTTTAGACGGTGCATTTATGCTTACCGAAAAATCCTCCGCAAGCACATTTGCGCTGAAAATCTGAAAAGACAAAACCGCCGCTGCCGCCAATGCACACACTTTTTTATTAATCATGTTTTACTCCTCCCCTCTGTATAAAAGAGTCATCTTCTGCGCTCCGGCAACGGTTATAACAATCAGCGTGTCTCCGGTGCCGTTTTTTTCAGCGGACTTGATTTCTGCCTGCGAAATCTTTTTAAGAACCTCTTTTTTATTCGGGAACACTTCATATATGTCCGCCGAGCCTATGTTGTGGCACTCTATGTTTCCGCCGACATCTATTTCCGCATAGCCCTCATATTTTTTATTTACTTCTCCCATGACATATCTTTGACCCTTTTCATGGAAATCGGTGTGATAAGGATTCACCGAATACATTTTTTTATTCTCCGCGCTGTAGATAAGCGCTATGCTGTCTATCGCCCCGTTTGCATCAAAGGAATATTTTATAATGTCCCCTGCTCCGAGCTTTGGCATTGCGCCCTCCTCAAACTCTGCCATTGAGTCTCCCGCGCGCGAATATTTTGTTATATACTTGAGATTTTCTCCCGTTTTTTCCGCAGCCGTTATAAAGCTTTTATCTGCTCCGTCCGCAAAAACATTAAGCTGCATAACCATTTCGTCATCTTCATTAATCGTCTTTGCAATGCTCTTAATCACAGCGACATCGCTTTCATTGTTGATTATGCTGTTCGCCGCCTGAAGAACAACATAATCAACAGGGATTTTATTCTTCTCGCTTCTGTATGTGACCAAGCCTTTATACGACTGGTCTGACAAAAAATACGACGTGTCTCTGAAAGAGAATGCACTGTTATCCGCCTTTTGCGGATCCGACGGAACAATGAACACCTTTGTATCGTTATCAATTGCTATTTTTCCCTCGAACACCTTTGTGGCGCTCTTGTATCTCAGCCCGGTGTTTTCGGCAGACGGACCAACGCTCAGCCTGTCGTCCCGGTCTCCTGCCATGTTCTGCTCAACCGTGTCAACAGTTTTTATGTGCCCTTTATTATTCAGCTTATAAATTATAACCTTATTTACGGAGCTTTGCAGGCTTTTTGCAAGGCTTTCAAAATCCGTGTCTTTATACAAAATTCCGTCGGCCTTTATTTTTTCCTCGGCAGTCAGATAAACAACACCCGTTTCACCAAGAAGCTTAAATCTTATAATCTCCTCTGCTGTGTTCTCATCGGCATAAGCCTTAACCTGTATCAGATAAGCAGGCTTTTCAACCCCTGCGGCAAAGCCTTTCATCGAAACAATTTTGCCATATGCATCAAGCATAAATTCGCCGCTGTCTCTTACATATATATCAGCTGTGCTGCTTGTTCTGTAGCCGCTGTAAACAGGGTATTTCACTCCCGATATTTGCGCATAGGTTATGCCGTCCTCAACAAATTTTCCGCTGACATCTCCCGTTACGGTTTTTCTTGACCTGACAAGCTTTATTATATCATCGGTTCCGCTTTCGCTTTTAAACACACTCAGCACATCTCCCGATGCAATATTGGAGATTCCGATTTTGCTTCCCGAATCATCAAAGATATACAAATCAATATCCTCGGTTTTTATTGAATTATCGGAGTATTTATCATAAATGATGTCTTCTCCCACAATTTCCGTCACGATATTATAATATTCGCTTATTTTAACCAACTCATATGTTCCGTCCGAGTTATTATCCAAAAATTCAACCCACCCGTTTGTCGGTTTCAGCATTTCGGGTTTAAAATTTTTGCACCCCTTGCCATTGTACACAAAGGTTGTGCTGCCGCTGAATCTTATCCTTTTCTCCTTGCCGTCCTCTGTGATTATGCACCCATATTCTTCTTCGGAGACGACATCTTTGCTTTCAGCCTTTTTATATATATTTTTGCTTTCGTTCGGTCTTATATAAAGCACCTCCCGTTCATCGTCGTCCTTTTTATACCAGCAAGTGACATAATATCCGGTATAGTCCTTATACTCATCGGACGCCGCCATTTCCTCTGCTCCGACAGTTATATATCCTTTTTTTGAAAGACCGCCCGAAATCCCGTAATCCGAATTTGAATTTACATAGTCTTTAACGCTATAAATATCTGCAAGTTCTGCCAAGACGGTTGTGTCTTTATTCACTTTCACAGACATTGTTCCGTTTTCAAAAACCACCTCGGCAGGATTTGCGTCAAAGCAATTGCTTATCAGCCTTATGACATTTCCGCGGTTTATATATTCCCCGTCCGCAGATATGCCCTTTGTTATTCCGATGCTGCTTGCAGCAGACAAATATCCGGAGGGGTATCCTCCGTTATACTGCGCATACTTGTCATAGCCTATCACGCTCACCATAATGCGCACAGCCTCGTTATATGTTATATCGTCATCAGCATGAAAATACGAATTTCCGTCGCCGTTTATATATCCCAGGCTGTAAAGCCGATTAATGCTTTCACGGCTCGGGTGATTTTTATTCACATCGACAAATATATCCTGCTCGGCACTGCCTATATCATTTTTTATGACATTATTTAATATATCCGCAAATTCAGCCTTTGTCATATGAGAATACGGCTTTAACATTCCGTCCTCATTGTAGCTAAACATTCCCAGATTAATCAAAAGCTCCGTATCCGCCTCAAATTCGGTTCCGCGCACGTCCTGCGGAAGATAGACCGCATCGGCACAGCTGCATGCCAGAATAAAAATCGCAGCCATAAGTGAAATTATTTTTTTCATTGCATCTTTCTCCTTTCCGACATTAAATTGCACTGAACAGGCTGAGCAGCGAATAAATCATTTTTGCAGCCTCTGCCCTTGTGGCGGTTCTCTTTGCCTCAAATCTGTTATCTCCGCTTCCCGAAACAACGCCCTTGCATTTCAGAGTATAGACCGCAGTTTTTGCATAATCGGAAATATCGGCATCATCTCCGAACCGCTCGCCGTCCGCCTCCGGCTTAATTCCGAAATTGCGTTCTGCTGCCCGAAACAGAATAACCGCCATATCCTCACGCGTTATTGATTTTCCGACCCCGAAATTTTTTTCATCTATGCCGCTTATTATTCCGCACGAAAAAGCTGCCGAAATGCTTTCATAGTACCATGCTTTTTTGTCAACATCATCAAAATTCATTGTTTCCTCTTCGGATTTTATGCCGAAAGCGCCGATTGTCATTTTAACAAATTCTTCGCGGCTGACATTATCCGAGGGAGAAAAAATTCTTTTGTCTTTGCCCGAAACAACCATTTTTTCGGCAAGCTTATTGATTGCGTCCTCTGCCCATTTAACTCCGCCCAAATCGTCAAAATAATTATTTTGTGCGTTTTCTTCGGTCTTTGTCTGATTTCCGCCCGGCATCAAAATCTTGCCCGTGTCGTCACTTTTTTTATTTCCGCCGCCTCCCGAGCCGCCTGTTGGCGTTCCTCCGCCGGCTGATGCTATTGCCTGTTTCAGCGCGGTTTTAAATTCATCGGCAGTTTTAAAATATTTTCCGTAAAGCTTTTTATTGACTTCGCTTTCAGTGCTTGCATAGCCTGTTAAATCTATGTTCAGTTTCTTAGCGTTTTCATTTAATATTGCGCTCATATTCGAGGCATACTTTTCCTGCTCGACCATGTTAAGAAACACGCTTTCATCAAAAATCGTTATGTACTCTGCAAATGTACTTATGCTTCTGCCCGTCATTCTCCCGAATACTCCGTTTTTTTCTTTTTCGGAAAGCTTTGCATAAGCCCCAAAAAGCTGCGCCTTTGTTAAATCCGTTTTCTCTTCCGCAATTTTTCTTGCAGCATCTCCGCTTTCCGCCTCATTTGTGAGCCAAACTGCGCACAAAATTGTCAGCTTATCCTCAAATCCCGAAAAATTTTCATACGGACAATATTTTTTCAATTCCGCTGCTATCGCTTTTACCGCTGTCTCTTCTTTGACCCTGCCAAGCTCCGCGCGATTATCATAAACCATGCTTTTGTATTCGTCTTTATTCATGATTTCAAGCAATGTCTCGGCTGTTGCCGCGCCGTTAATCTCATTTATAAAGCTTTCCTCAAGCGCTTTATCCGGAACAAACAAGCAGATGCTCCGCACATTTTCACTCTCAGGCTCTGCAACCGCCACCGCATAATACTTATTTTTTTCTTTCACATTATAAACAAATAAATATTCTCCGCTGTCATTCACCACCGCCGTGTTTGCATAGGTCTTGTCCATATATATCGGTGTTTCCGAATTATTTTCAAGTGCAGCGTCTTCAAAATTCTTTTTTTCATCAAAGGAGCCCAGCACCTGAATCTGAACCTCCGAATTTGCATATTCCTTTCCCACGCTGCCGCTTATAACAATATTTCCGTCCGCATTTTTTGTTATAACCGCTGCCGAGGCATTTTGCGCAGCAAGCAAAAGAGAAACAAGAAGTATAATTTTTTTATTCATTTTCCGCAATCCTTTCTTTAAACATATTATTTTCTGCAATGCGCTCCAGCAGAACTCCGTCCTTATATTGTTTATCTTCATACATCATATTGATAAAAGGCATAACGTTTTTATGTGTGCATACAGACAATTTTTTTCCGAAAACGCTGCGTTCGACATTTATAAATTCGCCGTTTTCCGAAAAATCCGTCTTTGCCGCGCACTCTTCAAAATCAAGCGTGAAGCACATATATGCCGAGTCTGTATTTTTTAAATTAATTTTCTTCCGCTCTCCGCCGTAAAGCACAACCTTATATATTATCTTGTTTTCCGTTCGGCTAAGCTTATATCTGATATTATTGCCCCCGAATTTTGCCGCAACAATATTTATGCACACATTCACGCCTGCAAAAGACAGCTTCAAAGCTCCGTCCGCTTCCTCCGTTGAAACCTTGCTCATATCGCCCTCCAGCTCAAAGCTCACGGCAAGCTCATTATATTCGGAATTAAGCGTGTTATCAAGCCCTATATGCGTGTCCCCCCTGTCGCACGAGAAATTGACCGCTCCGAGAACGGAGGATTTTTCCTGCACGCAGTGAAGCTGCGCCGAAGAAAAATCATAATCATCATGCAGGCAGCGTATTCTGAAACAATAGGGCTTTCCGTCATTTTTTATATATGCCATAAGCGGTCTGCGCTGATTCCAAAGCTCCTCACGATTATATGTGCCCAAGGAAAATTCATCACAATGATATGTGCTTGCAACCTGAGAAAAAGCAAAGAACGGATAATTAAATCCGCGCATAATCAGCTTTTCGGCCGACTGCGGCTTCAGGCTGCCTTTGAAATATCCGCGCAAATCGGGAGGACAAAAAGCTTTTGTCCAAAAGGTTTCGATTGTTGCCATTTTTTCGCACTCAAACTCAACCTCACCCTCACACGCAAGCTCTATGCCATACAAAAGCGAGTTTTCCAAAAAGTCCGAATAGGCTCTGGACTGCGGCGCCGAAATCCGGAGCATATCGGCTCTGAAATGCTCCGCAATCATCTTCCACTCAAGCCGATTTATTTTTTTCGCATATCCGCGCGCCTCTTTATTTTTAACAAATTTAAGAAAGGTTGCAACATCTTTTATCACAAGTGGAGTGTAGCAAGGGCTGTTATATTCAAAAACACCGCCGTTATTCGTTTCAAAAGCCAAAAAACGCTTTAATTTATCCAAACCGTAGTCGAAAAAACGCTGCTCCCCCAAAAGCTCGCCCGTCGCTATCGTCACAAGCGAATCGGTGAATGCAACATTTGTGTACTGCACGCCTTCATCGCGCCGCAATATGCTTTCACACGCATAGCGGCACGCATATCCTATATCGGGGATTAAATCCTTTCGGAGTTTATTTTTATGCACAAACAAAATTTCAAGCAAAAGCTTGCCCATAAAATCCGCCCAGTTTCTGTCGGGTGCGTCCATTTGAGAAAGCGGCTCCTCCTCATAATATGACCACAAGCCGAAGGTGGAGCTTTTTTCATCTTTATCCTGGAGCTTTAATATTATTTCAATAATTTTTTCCGCCGTTTTATATTCTTCTTCGTTATCTCCGTATAAAAGTGCCACGGCATATGATAAGCTTTCTCTCAGCTGATGCGCCGTCTTCCCTGCAAGCTTTGTGTGGTATGCATCATCGCGGACATGCTCTGTCATTAACATTTTTTCTTTATCAAAATTTTCCGAAGCCTTTTTTAATGCCCTCCTATGTATTATTAATTCTTCTGTTTTCATATTTCTGCCCTTTCTGTAAAACAATACAATTTCTTTTTCCAATACCAGTATATTACACCATGATTTGATTTTCAAGATGCAATTTTTGCCTTTTTTGCAGTTTTTGTCCTTTTGATATTGCAATTTTTATGTTAAAGCGTTATAATGTATATAACAAACACAGGGTACAAGGAGAAAGGAGGCTCTTCAAATGGATAAAGACAACATGCAAAAAATGCTTCAGCACCTAAATTTATATTACGATGCCGAAAAAAAGATGATAAAGCCAAAATTTGCTCTTTCCGAGAATTACATAAATCTGCACTCCTCTTTTACAGAAGAAAAAGAGGATGTTCATTCAATTAATTACTCGGTTAAATACGCATATCTTCTGCTGAAAATAAACAAAAAATTCTCCGATAAGGTAAATGATATTCTGGAGACCGTTCTTTCTCTTCAGCAGAACAATCCGTTTAAAAGCTGGTATGGATTATGGCCATATTATTTGGAGGAGCCGCTCGATATTATGCCTTATCCTGATTTTAACCAAGCCGTGTACATTCCCGTGACTCTTCTGCAAATATATAATGAGTTTAAAAACATTATCCCGAACAATATAAAGAAAAAAATCGAACAGGCATGCTGCGCCGCCGCAATATTTATAGTGAACAGAAACACGGAGCTGCAATATTCGCACATCGTCACAATTGAATGTTACGTTTGCGCACTTTGCGGCGAATATTTTTTGCGCCCGGAATTTGAAAACTACGGCATGCAGAAAATAGAAAAATTTATGTACTTTGTTTTTTCAAACGGTGATTTTTTTGAATTTAACTCACCCACAATGTCACTTTTAATGGCTGCATCTTTAAACGAAATTCTGCAAAAAGTGAATAACGTGCGTATTCTGAACGCTGCACGGCGGCTTAATAAATTTTTATGGAATGGGCTTGCAAGCCACTATCATTATGCAACAGGGCAGTTTGCCGGTCCTTTTGCACGCTCATATCGCGATTTTCTTCAGGAAAAGGAGCAATTAATGCTAAGCAGCGCACTGCATAATAAAATAAATGCTTTAAATATCAGTAAATTTCTCCCGTTATTCTTCGACTGCCCCCTTTACGACGGCAGCTGCCCTCCGCAATTTTATCCTTTCTTTTCGGGCGAAAAAAAGGTGGAATATTCTCAGCGGCTTATATCCCACGGCGCGGCATATCCGTACTTTGCATGCGCACAGATAGCAACAACATATATGCGCCCGAAATATTCTCTCGGCTCTTTCAACAGAGAAGAGTTCTGGGAGGAGCGCCGCCCGATTATTGCACACTTCGGAACACGGGATAATCTTTACAGCATGAGAGTCCGCTGCCTTTTGAACACATATGACTTTTCTTCCGCACAGCTGCATTGTATTCAGGTTAAAAATTCCATACTGGGGCATATCTGCTTTTCAACCAACCGCGGCATAATGCATATGGATTTTGATAAATTCGACAGCCGCGCAATGCCGATGTCCGATTTCCGCGTCCGCTTCGAGATAAACGGAAATTCGGCAAATCTTAATATAACCCAGAAGGGCAATGAAATAATTGTAAAATATGAAGACATTCTTTTCAGCTTTAACTACGGATTTTTTAAATTTGGCGAATTACAGCCGCATATAGAATTTTCAAAAGCAGATGATAAAACAACATTTGACCTTGTTTTTTACAGCGGAGAGGAGAAAAAAATAAATTTTGAAAAAATAAACTGCGCAATATGCCAATTTGCTCTGCACATCTCTGAAAACGGGCATATATTCGCCCCTGCCAAAAACAAATTAACCGATGATTATTTAGTTTCCGAGCAGAAAAACGGAAGCTTTGACATTTTGCTTAAGACCCCCGTTAAGCCGGACAACTGGAAATTTCTGATGCTTTGCGATGACCAGAAAATCAACGGAGTGAAATTTGAAAATTTTGCACGCAATGCCGAGGAATTTGCTCTGCAATATGAGTTTATTGCAAACTCAGACTCGGAGGTTCCGATTGCTGCGTCCTCCGACGGCAACAACCCGATTGACGATATTCTGACGAAAATTGAGCTTCTTTCAAGCCTTAAATTCGAAGAAATGCAGCCAGAGTGTGAAAACATTTTTAAAATTGCAAAAGAAAGCAATATATCCACAGAGATTGTGAAGCGTTTTGCCGTCCGCATGCTGACAAACATTTTTGAGGCTGCAAAATACTACAGTCTTATGATGGAAAAATCAATAAAATATGAATATTCAAATATATACATCAGCCTCAGCCAAAGCAATTCAATTGAAGCTGTTGAAAAAATAATAAATTCGGTTTTAAGCAATCTGCAAATCGATTATCGGCTTTATTCCGAAAATGAAAAGAAAAAAAATTTTGTCGACACAATAACTGAGATAATAAAGCATCAATATTCCGACCCGTCCTTTTCGCTTACCTATCTTGCTGAAAAAACAAGCTTAAGCGAAGCATATATAAGCAAGGCATTTCACAAGCGCACAGGAATAAGCTATCTGCAATATCTCACCAGAATACGAATGGAGCATGCAAAAAAAATGCTGGACAGCGGCGAAACAAATGCAAATAAAATAGCCGAAAATGTCGGCTATGAAAACATGAGCAGCTTTTTAAGAGCCTTTAAAAAATACACCGGGCTGACAGTGAGCATGTATACTAAAAAAATCAATTCGGTAAAATAGCTGTTGGCAGCAAAGGCTGTTTAAAAAGTCGATTAACTTTTTAAACAGCCTTTGCTTCTTCATGGAGATGTTAAAAAACCCCCTTATTTTAAGCTAAATTGCAAGCTCTCATGCCACAATTCCAACCTTTCTGATATATCATTTAAGACCTCATCGTCTGCCATAACAAAAATTTCGTGCGAGGTATCATTAAAACTCAGCCTTGCGACCCCGTCTTTATCCGTCGTTACTGTGCCTTTTAATCCGGACGGAATTTGAATATATGAATACTCCTTATTCGGAGAAAGCTTTACATCTGCCGCCGTCACGCTGTCTTTCAATTCATACGGAACCATGCTTATGCCATTTTTCTCAGCCATAAATCGCCCGTGTGAATTTTGTATTCCGACTGCAATAATTCCGTCGTTTTCATAAATTCTGACAGATACTCCCATATCCTTTTCCACCTTTACGGCATATGCCTCGGTTGAGGAATATTCTTCGGTGAGCTCTCCGCCGTCCGAAACATTTTTATACATGGGAAATATGCCATTTTGCGATAATACCCAATTATAAACCGCCTCGGAAAACGCATAATTATCTTTGCTGGCAGCGTCAAAAAGCATTATATATAAATTCCCGTTTCCCGCTTTTCGCCTTACAAGCAAAGGGTATTTGCTGCTTAAAAAATTAATGGTCAAAACCGCCTCATCGCCGCTTTTGGGTGAATATAAGCTGCCACTCAGTGCATATCGGCCGCTTTAAACAAATTTTCCCGACGCATCTTTTATTAATCCGCCCTTTAAATCTGCCGCGACTGTTTCAAAATCAAAATCGGGATTTTTCTCCGTAAAGCTTTCAAGTTTCATATTCGCCGTAACGGTTTTTTCGATTCTGCCTACCGACATAATAACATTTTTAACCGCTCCGCTTTTGTTCAGATTTAAAAGCTTTTCAAAATATGCCTGAGTTGCGACTTTCGGAGCATACACAACAGTTTTGGGCAATTCTAAATCCGATATTCCCTCCTGCGAAATCCCGTCAAAATTATATCCCATTTTAGATAAAAGGAAATCCTGATTATCGTCAAAATCAAGCCTTGACGACCACGGCTTATATTCGGAGGAATAGCTCCATTGCTTCAGATGCACCCTTGAGCTTATGCATGCAAAATCGGATTTTCTTTTTTTAAGATCAAGCGATTTGCCGAGGTCAAACCCCATTGCATAAGATAATATCGACTCATCGCGCGTGCGCATCGCCGGAATATTACTTATAAAATCAAGCCTGTTCGGATAAAGAAAATCCGCCTCCAAATGCTCAACCGTTCCTAAAAGTCCAAGCTCGGCAGCCGAGGCATATGCGATTTCGGGTTCATAATACGCTCCTGCGTTTCCTCCTCCGCCTGCCTCCATAACGCCGCCTGCGTTGATTGCGTTCTCCTTTGCATTTTTTATCAGATAATCGCGTCGATAATATGCACCGTCCAAAAAGTCGGTATCCCCGAAAAACTCTTCATCGGTGAAATACATGTTATTCAGACGATTTAAGAAAAGCAAATCCACCCCGTTCGGGAAAAACTCCGCATTTACCATAATCTGCGGCTTAATTCCGTTTTCAGCGGCTCTGTCTCCTATAAACTGCATGAACTTCAAAAGCTCGTAATGGCAAAGCATATCCATAATCGCATAATCATAATCTGTGCTTATTCCAAGCCTTGTTCGCCTTTGCCACTCTTCAAAGTCAATAGGCTGATATTCCTCCCATGAGTTAAATCCGAAATTTTGCGGCTGAAGTGCCTCTCCCCCGGTGTAATATGAAAAATAATCCCAAAATCCGAATTTTTCTCCGTTTATCTTTAATCCGTCGTCTGTTCCGCACAAATCCTCCGAAAATGCCTTCACGGTCTGATTATTATATCCCGCTTTTCCATAGGCTCCCCAATCCCAAACGCAGTCTGCATATCCGAAAGAGGAATATCCGCTTTTTGCGGCAGACTTTATAACTCTTCCGAACATCTCGCGCACCGCGCTGTGAGGCAGCGCAAAGGCATGTCCCGTCCCGGAAAGCTTCTGATTGTCTTCGGAATTCATGGGAATGTGCCTGTAGCTGTATTCCCACGCGTCGTTTTCCTCAATATAGTCGGCATAATCGGTTCCGAAATTCTGAATCATCACCGGAATATTATTTTCCCTGAAAAAATCGGAATTGGAGTTTTCTTCGGGATACCCCTGAAAGCTGACTATTCCCATATTCGGAATATATTTTTTTAAGTACAAAATTGTGTCTTGCATGACGGCGGAATCCGAAACACTGCTCATTCCGACCCACACATTCACATTTTCCGCCGCCGCTCCGTTTTCTTTTTCGTAAACCGGAGGCTTTGAGCGCTTATCCTTTTCATAATCCTCATATATAACATTTCCGCTTTCCTCAGTCTCGTATATATTATAGTCAATAACCCATCTGTCGGCATATCCGTCATTTTTGGGGTCAAGTGCCAGCATAATTTTGTCTCCGCCCTCAGCATAAATAATGCTGCTGTAGTTGTCTCACATCGGGCTTGTTGTGCTCACTCCCCCGTCAATGCATTTAAAAATGCGCACATCATCGGTTCTGCCTTTCGGAAGAAAAGAAAAATTGAAATATCCCCCGTCTCCGCCTATTACGTCCAGGCCGACATTTTTATATTTAAAATCTATCTTCCAATTTCCCGAATATGGAATTGTGAAACAAATTACCATGCTTCCCTGATTATTGGTGACATATTTGCTCCCCGATGTATCCGATTCACTTCTAACGCACGGATAACCCTCAAACTTGCTTATCCATTGAAGAGACGGCAAGCCGGCATCCCCCTTAACGGCTCCGTCAGAGCCAAAATACAGAGCAGTGTATTTCGAAAAATCAGTTTGGTCTGTCGATTTTTTATAAAAGCTCCAACTTCCCTCTTTCCCCTTCTTTATATCCTTAAGGCGATAGCACGGAAGCTCACGCTTTTGGGTTTCTTTTACAGGCTTCATGCTCTCCCACAAAAATTGTTTCACTATATCTCCCGGCTGAACAGCGGCTGTTATCGTCTCTTTGCTCCTTTCGGGAACAACAAAGCTCTTTTTTTCAACCGACAGCATTTTTCCGTCTTTATAGCCGGACACATACATTTCCCCTCTTTTTATCAGGTCTGTATCATTTTTCAAAATCGCCCCGATTTCTCCGTCTGCATTTTCACGCGGCAGAATTTTAAATTCACTCGGCGCTTTATTGAGGATTGTTTCAAGCTCGTATTTATCATAAATTTTTCCCAAAGCTTCACTGCTTAGGGCAGAGCGCAAAAGCGCAAGCACTCCGTCTCCGGTTTTGCTCAAATTCAGCTTATTATTCAGAAAATGCTGCTCGGACAGCCAAAATACGGGTCTTAAATATTCACTTTTTCCGCTGTTTTCCTTAATTTCACCGCTATACATGGATAAAACCTTATTCTCTCCCTCCGATTTTATCCACCAGCCCTCTGTTTCAAGGTCGCACTCCGCAAAATCATACACTTCATCACCGATTGTCAGCGTGTAATTAAAAGTCATTTCCTGCGTCTGCGGATACAAATGAAGATTTATTTTGCTTCCGCTGTTTGCCTTAACCGATACATTTATTCCTTTTCCGTTTTTAGCGCTTTCAAGAAGCTTTGTGTCGAACAAATCATTTTTCTCACGCATTGTCAGCCGTGCCGACGCATTGCCGCTGAACCTGATATTATAATCGCCGCTTTTCGCCACCGTGAACGAAATCACGGTTTCTTCGGAATTTTCCAGAGCCGAGACCTTGTCAGCCGTGCGAAGAATATTAAAAACCAAAATACCGCTTTCTGTTTTTTCCCGTGCTGACTGCAAATACAGCGAAGCATCGCAGCTACTTTCGGGATTGGAATATATTTTCCACATACCATTTGAAATGCCGTCGTTTTTTCCAATAAGCCCCGGATATTTTTCAAGCATTTCCCCCGTCGGAATAAAAGCTTCCTCCGGCACATAATTTTGCATGCTGCCGGGAACAGAGAGCGCGCTCTCAATACCCTCTTCCGCGCACTTTCCGCAATCATTCATGCCCATTACAAGAAAAGCTTTATCTTCGTAATCAAGCATGATAAGTTCTTTTTCCTCAACCGTGAAAATATTGCTCAGAGGAGCATTATCCGGCATCGAATAAGCCGATACGCTTCGGCATAACGCTATGCATAATAACTGTACCAAAAGAAGCTTTTTCATATCTTTTCCTTTCTCAGTTTCCTATCTCTATTTCAATGCTGCCCGTGTCTTCTTTGTTTCCTGCCTTGTCCACTGCATAAAACTCAATTATGTGCTTTCCGGGCGAAGAAATTTCTACACTTTCCGAAATCTTGCCCTTTGAAATAACGCTTCGGTCCACCACGCTCTTTTCCTTGCCGTCCACGCTGTAAACCAGCTTTTTCAATCCGCTTCCGTATTCATCGTCCGAAGCAGACAACGTTATCCCGGCATTTGAATACTTCCCGTTCAAAGCCGTGCCGTTAATCTGCGCGATTGTTGCCGGGGCGGCTTTGTCCTCAACGCCTATATTTCCCCCTGCCGTAACAGCACTTGCAAGGTCTAACCTTCTTGCAGCTATCTGCGTGAGCTTCACTTCATTTTCCGCATTTTTCGAAAGAATATAAAACATTTCATGAGATGTGTTTATAAGCTCCAGATCACAAAAGCCCTCTTCGTCTGTTTCAAAGCTGCCACGTCTTCCCGAGGGTAGGGCGGCATAATCATATTCAGATGACGGTTCAAGCCGCACCTTTACCTCCGTATTTCCGGAAAGCTTATACGGATAAACCTTTCCGCCCGGAATATCCGGAGCATCGCAAAAATGCCGCCCTTTCGGATTTGTAACGGAAACCATCTTTAAGTCGCCGTTTTCATACATTCTCACGCTTGCTTCCTTTTCATGCGAGCCGAGGCTTTCTATGCCCTCAAATGCATCTTTTGAGCTTCTCGGCGCTCTTCCGTCTGTATACTCTGTGTTATCCGACACAGTTTTCCAGTAGCTTTTTAAGCCGATACCCTTTAATATATATCCGTAAATATCCGCGGAGACATCGTAATTTTCTTTATCGTCCGGGTCAAACAAAATAGTATACATACTGCCTTTTCCCACTTGCTTTTTAACCGCAACCGGAGTATCATTCACAAAAAGAACAGGCTCATCATCGGCTTTTGCGTAAATGACATTTTTGATTGTTACATTATCCGCAATCACGTTTCCTGCCGCGTCGGTTAAAGCTCCCGATATTTCCTTATCATTTTCAGATGTTACCGCATATTCGGGATATACCTCCTGCATAGCTTTGAACTTATAATCGTAAGTGACTATTTTTTCCAAAGACACTCCGTTTGTCACCACATTTTCCACATCTCCCGAAGAGAGCATATCAACCAGCTTATCAAAATGATATTGCGTTGCAAACTCCGGAGAATAAACAACACATTTTTGATTGCCGATTTCCTGAATACCCTCTTCTCCTATGCTCTCAAAGTTATATCCCTTTTTCGAAAGCATGATTTCGGGCGAACCGCGCCAGCCCAAAACCCACGACCATGCTCTGAACGCATTTGCCCACGGTCTCATCTCTCGCCTTGAAGTTACCGAAACAAAATCCGGCTCTATTCGCTTGAGATTATCCTCTTTTGCGTGGTTATACGCGGTTGCAGAGGATAAAAGAACCTGATATCTCAATTTATTTGCTTTGCTTATTTCCGAACTTTCCGTTATCGTTCTCTGAGACTGCACCCAAAAATCCGTTTCAAGATGCGTAACTCTCGGATTTGAGCAAAATTCATAACAGGTTGCATATGCAACCTCATTATCAAAATAGCTGCCGCCGTTTCCGCCTGCGCCGCCCTCTATAACAACTCCGAAGGATTTATCGGGGTCAAGATTTTTCGTCAGGTAATTGAGCCTGTAATATGAACCGTCGCTGCAATCCGAGCCCATGTATTGCTCTGAATACATGCCTACATCCTCAATCCCGGACATCAAAAGTGTGTCGTTTTCGTTGCCCATATCCTCGGGATTTGTGAGTATCTGCCCGGTTATGCCGTTGTCCTTTGCAGTGCGCCCGTAGCGCTGAGCACATCTGAGCCACTCATAATGCACAAGCATATCGAACATCAGCTCATAAGGAGTCCAGTCATTATCGGGATTTTTCTGATATTCCGAATAAGTTAAAAATTCAAAGTCGTCCCAATTATCATATCCGAAGTCCTGCGGAGTCAATACCGCTCCGATATAATATTTTGCCAAATCATCGAAGTGCCAGAGCTTGCTTTCTCCGTTAACATAAATTTTAAGCCCCTCATCCTCGTGCTTTAAGTCTTTTCTGAACTGAGCAATAGTCTGGGGATTATATCCCGAATGTCCCGAGCCGAGCCCGTATGCCCACACAAAGTCCATATATCCGTAACCTGAATATCCGCTTCTTGCGGCAGAAGTTATAATCCTCTCATGGGCTTCTTTTGTTGACTCGTGCGGCTGCGCTGCCGCATGCCCGGTGTTCTGAAGAGTTATTCCGCTCCCTGGGAACAAGCCTCTTCCGTTCCAGTCATACTCCCATGCGTCGGTCGCGGTGTAATAATTATATATTGTCGGGTTTCCGAACGACTGAATCATGACAGGTATTCCGTAGCTTTTAAAAAGCTCTGCCTTGCAGTTCTGCTCCGGGAAATGCTTAACGAATATCATTCCGAGATTAGGAATATATTTTTTCAAAACACCTATGCTCTCTTCAAGATATTTGTTGTCGCCCTGCTCCCAGGTGTAGCTTGCAGCAACATAAACTCTGTTCTTTTCAAATTTTTCTCCGCTGATGCTCTGTTCAAGAGGCGGCTGCGGAAGATAGCTTTTCAATCCGTAGTTATAGTATTTCTGCCCCTCCTCCTGTGTTGTTTTAACACTGTAGGTTGCCAAAAACCTGTTTGCATATCCGTCAACATCAACCGAGAACCGGAGATAAACCTTTTCTCCCTTAGACAGCTTCACAATCAGGCTTTCATTTGAAACAACAGGGGATGATGAGCTCTGCCTTATAACGCCTTTTTTTATAATTGCCGCATCGAGCTTATCGTCTGCACCTGCAAAGGTGAACGAATATGAGCCGCCGCCCAAAACATCCGTACCGATATTTTTTACCGACAAATCCAGCTCATAATTAAGGCTTTCCGGAGCTGTGAAGCAAACAATCACATCTCCTCTTTTTCCGCTTGAGGATTCGTCCTTTTCCGGAATTATAATCACTCCGTTATTAATATCATCAAGCCTCCAATAGGCTGCCGCTCTTTTCACGGTGCCTGCCTCCGAGAAAATGGAATATGTGCCGTCCTGCTTTTCCGAAACAAGCTTATACTCCGAAACATTTCCGTTATTTCTCGGCGCTGTGTATATTGAGAACGGAGTTTCTCCGCCGTTTACCATATCATTCAAATTATACTGCGCGTCTGCAAAATCCGCTTTTTCCGGTTCATATGCAAGCGCATTTTCAACAGCCGTGCACGCCTCTGCGCGCGTCAGGTGCATAAGCGCACCGATTTCTCCGTCGGTATATCCTTTTATAACGCCGCTCCCGACGGCTGCATTAACCGCCTTTATGTACTCCGCGGTTATTTTATCCGCATCGGAAAAGCTCTGCAAAGCGTCCTCTTCATATGCTATTGCAAAAGCATTTACAATAATAACGCACATTTCCTCACGCGTTGCCGGAACGCTGTAATCGCTTTTCACGATACCGTTCAAAATCCCTGCCGCTTTCGCCGCATTAATAATATCCGAGGCCCAGTATCCCTCCGACGCTGTTTCGGTTTTTTCACCCTTACTCTTTAAAACCAGCGTCACCAACTCATCAATATTTATCTCATTATCAGGGCGAAAGGTTTTATCTTCATAGCCGTTTGCAATATCTGCCAAAAGCAGGCGATTTACATATTTTTCTGCCCAATGCCCCTTAACATCGGTCACATAAACCGTCGCATATGTAACGGGCGAAATGCTGAGAAAAATAAAAATCACTGCTAAAATCAAAGATATATATTTTTTCATTATGTCCTCCATAAGATAATTTACGGGCAGGCTTTGAACATAAGCAAAGCACTGCCCGTTTCAAAATCAAACTCAGTCAAGAATGTCTGCACCCTCGGCAGGCTTCATGGTTTTTAAGCTTTCAAGAAGAAAGACTTTAAACATATCTGCCTTTTCTCCCTGAGGCAGACTCAGCGAAACAGAATCACTCTTTGCCGCTGTGCTGCTGAACTCAACATTATCCTTAACCTCAGCTTTTATAAGGCTGTTTCCTTTATATGCCGCGAAAACGATTGTGTAATCCGCTGTTGTTTTCGGAATATAGATAACCTTTGCGGTCACGTCCGCACCCCCCGCCCCCGGTTTGAAGAATTAAAATAGTTTCAGAAATTTTGGGTAAATTTCGACTGCACTTTTATTGACATTTCCAGGATATTTAAAACAAAACTCATCGTTTATTTTTATAATCACTAAAATCATGATTTTTAATAATCTGATATAGTCTTTCATCAGCGTGCGCTCATTAGTAGGAATTATGCCATGTGCGTATTTATTTCTAAGTTCCGGCCCATTATTAAAGCTTTGTACATTTAGCATATAATCAATGTATTCTTGCTCCCTCCTTGTAAACAGCTTATTTTCATTTTTTAAGTATCCTAATTCTATCCAATCTTGCAGTTGAGAAAAATGCCGAGAACCCAACCTTTCATAATGCTGGTACAATATTACCTCATTATTATATAAATCGTTCATAATATGAGTTTTAAATCCATCAAGAGTTACGTAATCATTTTCGACGTAAATAAATCCATTATCTATTAAATACTCTAAATCTTGCTTATTATAATCAAATTCGCTTATTTTAGTCTTTTTGTGTCTGAGCATATCCGGCAAACTCTTAAATTTTTCGTCTTTGTCATAATACAACAATGATTGATCCGAAAACATTAGATATATTGCTTTTTGGATAATGGGGCTATCCATATAAATATATTTTTTATTCAGCAGGCTTCCTGTTGACGATAATCTATATGCATCAGAAGAAAATTCAAAAAACTCTCTATCCATATAACCATCTTCAATATAAATATTGAATTGCTTGTTAATACCATCAAATTGAGGCACTAACAGCATTATTTTCTCTATTGTAGATGCATCTTTGCTGGGGGCAAAATAAGAAAAATTCTTTACACTAAATTCTTCGTTCAAATATACTTCGAAAAACCATTTGAAAATATCTTCAATATATATTCCGTTATTTTCTAATTGTTCTATATACCCATGCATTTGAGTTGAAGATAGCATATCACTATAATTATAATCTATTCCCGTTATATAATCTTTATTGCCATGTATACCTAAATTCTTTTCCAATGCACTCATTTTTGAGAGATTTGATGTAAAGGTGCATCTTGATTGCCTATCAACATATTCAAATAAATATATAAAATTATTCAGCAAGGTAGGGTAGTCTAAATTGTCATTTATCCAGTTTATATCATAGGAAATCTTAATGTTATTATCTGCGCTCGAAATCTCGATTGGAGAAGCACTAGTTTTTAAATCTGTAAAAGAAATCTCTGCTCCGTATGAAATTAAGTTATTGCTTTTATCATGGGATATATTATTCCAAAATGCCCTGCATCGTTTACTTGCTTCATATCGAATTCGGTCATTGGTTTCGAGATTATTGCAGCTCTTAAAATGCGATATTAACTGCAAATAGTTAATGTTGGCATCTTCACATGCTACGTACCCTTTCAATATGTCTTTTATTTTAGTTTTATCCAAAGCTTTAGGAAGATTTATGTCGCTTTTTCTGGCATATACATCTAATACTATTTCTGTAAATTTCGGGTAATTTAACATCACGTCTGTAAGTTCTTTATCAAATTTTTTCACCATTTTCTCGTATTTTAATATACAACGTAATACTCCTGGATGTTCTGTAATAAATTTTTTCAAATCTTCTGCTTCTATTTGCTTGTAAAATTTATACTTGTTTATAAGTTTCCAAAAGTCTTGTTTGTAAATATGAGAGACATTTTTGTACAGTTCGATAAGTTCTTTTGAAGTTATTTTAGAAAAGAATTTGCCGATACACCATTTAAAATTTTCTATAATCTTAGAATAGTTGACAATTGTCTGCTTATCCCATTCTTTTAAGAACATATTGTTATCAAAATAAAGTTGAATATTAAAAAGCTGAATTATTTGATTGATATCTTTACAATCTGTTTGAGGGTCAAATGAAATAATTATTTTCTCAGCATTCTTTAAATTTATTCCACTAAACATATCATTTTGCCCATAATATTTTACAAATTCATCCACTACTGTCACTCCCAATTTTT
>CAKSJU010000012.1 GCA_934463455.1 uncultured Clostridia bacterium
TCGGCGGGCTGCTTTTATCGGGAGGACTTGTAATGCTTTACCGTTCGGCAGATTTGCTTATCGAGAGAAAAAGCGATGTAAAACGGCATAGCTTCTAAAAATTCAAAAGCTGTATCAAAATGGATTCATTTTGATACAGCTCCCTAACCGTTCTGTTATGTTTTTTTTACAAATCTGTTCCCGCACGGACAGGATATTTCTATCTTGCCTTTACCTTTTGGAACGCTCAATTTTTTCTTGCATTTCGGACAGGTAAAAATCCTATGTGTTTTTTTATATTCATGCTTCTTTTTCAATTCCGAAAACCGCCATCTCAATTTTTCGGTATATTTTAAATAGATTTGGTTTTCGTTATATCTCTGATTGTAATTTTTGGAAAATGTCCGATAAATATATATTATGGAAAACGCAAGCGCGAGCTTTGAAAAAACGCTTATACCGAAAAAACCTATCAGCCAGCATATAATGATGACCCACAGCAAAAAGCGGTTAAGATTATCCGTTCCGTAGCGTCCCGCCATAAAATTAATTAATTTGTTTCTCCAATCATTCATATATTAAGTCTCCCTTGCAGCTCAATTTATCTATTGACTTGACTGTCTATATTGTAGCATATTTGCATGGGATAATCAACATTTTCACAATTTGTTTTCAAAAAGTTTAAAAAAAGTCAAATCCTTTAAAACCGTTATTGAAACAGCTTTTCGGCTTTCTCCGGAGCATCGACACGCATTACAACCTTTGCCCCGCTGTTTTCAACAAAAGCATAGAGATACTCGATTGAAATATCGTTTTTCTTAAGCTCCTTAAGTATTTTTGAAAGTCCCCCCGGAGTATCGTCCATATTCAAAGCGATAACCTCCGTGCATTTAACGGCAAAGCCGTTTTCGCGAAGTGTAACAAGTGCTTTTTCGGTGTCCGAAACAATCATTCTCACAATGCCGAAATCGGTTGTATCGGCAAGAGAAAGCGCACGGATATCAATATCGGAATCGCCCAAAAGCTCAATAATGTTCGAAAGTCGTCCCGGTTTATTTTCCGCAAATACGGATATTTGTTTCTCTTTCATAGTTTCACAGCCTTTCCGCCCCGAAAACGGAGCAATAATTATATTTTAAACAGAATCCCACCCCATAAAAAGGGCTGTATTTAGGTTATTTTTCGGAAATCATAACCGTTTCCTTAAAATTTTTCGGCAGTACAATTTTTGATTTTATTCCCTCCGGCATGCTGACCGAAAGAATTATCCTGCCATTTTCACGTTTCCATGATACCGAAGCATTGCCCTTCGGCAATTCAACGCTTGCAGAAGCAAAATCAAGAGATTTTATAAAATCCGGCCTTATTTCAATATAGTCGGACTTTACTATGCAAAGTCCCGCAAGTCTTTCTATAAACCACCTTCCGATATCACCCATAAAATGGTGATTATGTGAAAACGTCTCTTTCAGCGGTTCTTTTGTGTAATCAAGGAAATGCTCGGCAAGAGTTGTTTCTCCTTGTTCTACCCAAAAGGCATAAGACGGAAAATCTTTTTTGGTTATCATATGATATGCAAGTTCTCCGTATCCGTAATCGGACAGTATGTGAAATATTGCATGCATTCCGATAAATCCGCAATCAAAACTATCGTCCTTTGCATGAATGTACTCAACCATCTTTTCAACCGCTTTCGGCTCTTCATCTTTATCAAAGACGCCGTAATATATACATATAGCCTGCGAGCTTTGACATTCGCCCAAGACAGTACAGGTATCAAGGTCTATAAGCTCACGCCGCACAGTGTCTCTCATTTCTTTGTATATACCCTTTGCAAATGCCGCATGATGAGCATATCCTACAACGCCGAACATTTCAGCCGCTTTTTTTGCCATATCCATTACTGCAACACTGCTTGAAACCTTCGTGGGTACCAAATAGTCGTTGGCATTTCTGGCTACCGGTGCATGGTCTCCCAAGCCTATGCTTATTGTTCCGTCCGATTCTTTTTTCCCTATTATATATTCAAGATAACGTATCATTGCTGAAGCATTTTCTCTTATTGCCTCTGTTTCGCCACGATATTTATATAACATGTAAGGAAGATTAAAAATAACGCTGTCCCATACGGGTCCGTTGCCCCATTCAAAGCCCCACGTATCGGTAGGTACAATTCCGGGAAGCGCTCCCTCGGTGTTCTGCGCCTTTCTTATATTGTTCAGCCACTCTCTCCAGCTTGCCGAAACGTCATACATTATTGCCATATGATCCGCCGACATAGATGCGTCACCTGTCCAACCATTTTTTTCACGGTGCGGACAATCTGTCGGAAAATACAAAAAGTTCGAACGATCGGAGCGAGCTGTCATCTCGTAAAGCCTGTTTACAGTCTCATCCGAACAATTAAATTCGGCCAACGTTTTAAATCCGGAGCTCATCACCAAAAATGTAAGCAATTCTTCTGTCGCCAGTTCCTCGGTTATTCCGCATACTTCGACATATCTAAAACCGTGATATGTAAAATGCGGCATATATTCGGCATATTCTCCGTTGGAAATAAATATATCCTTTTGGTTATATGTTTTGTAGTATTCAAACCCCGGACGGTCAAATCCGATGCTCCTTTGGTCTATTTCACCGGCATCTGTTATATGTTCTCCATGTCTGAGGGTGATTTTTGTACCTTTATCGGCTTTTACCTTCATAAGACACACACCGGCATTGTTTACACCGAAATCATATATAAATCCTTTTTCGCATTTTGTAATCTTTACCGGCTTAATCCGCTCGATTATCTTAATCGGCTCCGCAGTGCAAAGCCTAAGCTCACCTCTCGGTGTTTCTGCCGGCAAAGCGTTTTTCCAGTCGCTGTCATCAAAATCCGGGCTGCACCAGTCTTTTATTTCCTTATTGGCATCATAATGCTCTCCCATTCTGTAATCATCAAAAATAATGGGAGACGGATGTACCTTAAAACTCTCATCCGCAATAAAGCAAAGCTTTTTATTTCCGTCCTCCGCACAAAATTCAAGCGAAACGCGCGGGCTTCCGAGCCACGGAGCTTTCTCAAAATCCCATATTGCTCCTCCGAATTGATTGTAAAAGCCATTGCCTATAATTATCCCGACAGCATTCTTACCTTCAGTGAGCATATCCTTAACATCATATGTGTCATAATAGCAATAATGGTCAGGATTGGAAATATACGGAGCAAGCTGTCCTTTTGTTATTTCTTTTCCGTTAATAAACAGTCTGTAAAAACCCAACCCGCAGATTGATATTTCCGCTTTTTTCGGCAGAAAATCAAGAATAAAGCTTTTTCTTATATATGGATCCGAGACATGCGTTTCAAATGAGCAAGCCTCGTTTGTTGCTTTTATAAATTTTTTATTCATCTCAAATACCTCACAATATTAATCGACCAGCTTTCTGGTATCTATAACTCTTTTCGCTTTGCCTTCGCTGCGCTGTATCGATTTCGGGTTTACAAGCGTTACGACAGCACCGATGCCGAGCGTGCTTCTCAGCTGCTCTCTTATTTGTCTTTCAATCTTTTCAATCGATTTGACATCATCACAGAAGAATGCGTCCGACATTTCAACCTGTACCTCCAGAGTATCGGTGTTATTTTCTCTGCCGACAATAATCATGTAATTCGGAGTGATATTTCCGCCGACCTTCAAAAGTACCTCTTCGATTTGTGACGGGAATACATTTACTCCGCGTATAATCAACATATCGTCGCTTCTGCCTGTCGGCTTATTCATGCGGACATGAGTTCTTCCGCAGGCACATTTTTCATAATTGAGCGAGCAAATATCTCTTGTTCTGTAACGAATTACCGGGAAGCCCTCCTTGGTAATTGTCGTAAATACCAATTCGCCCGATTCCCCTTCGGGAAGAACTTTGCCTGTATCCGGGTCTATGATTTCCGGAATGAACATATCCTCGCAAACGTGCATTCCATGCTGCTGTTCACATTCATATGCAACGCCGGGGCCCATGATTTCCGAAAGTCCGTAAATATCGTATGCTTTTATTCCGAGCTTGTCCTCAATAACATGCCGCATATCCTCTGTCCACGGCTCTGCTCCGAAAATTCCGGCTTTAAGCTTAAGCTGATCCTTTACGCCCATTTCCTCAATTGTTTCTCCGAGGTACATTGCATAAGAGGGTGTACAGCACAGGATTGTCGAGCCGAAATCTATCATGGTCTGAATTTGTCTTTTTGTATTTCCGCTGGAGGTCGGAATAACTGTAGCACCTATATGTTCAACACCCCCATGTGCTCCGAGTCCGCCGGTAAAAAGTCCGTATCCGTAAGAAATCTGAACAAAATCTTTTTTTGTCGCACCTGCGGCGGAAAGCTGTCTTGCAACACAATCTGCCCACAATTCGAGGTCATGCTTTGTATATCCGACAACTATCTGTTTTCCTGTTGTTCCGCTTGAAGCATGGACTCTTACAATATCCTCCAAAGGTACCGCAAAAAGTCCGTAAGGATAACAATCTCTTAAATCCTGCTTATAGGAAAACGGAAGCTTTGACAAATCGTCAACACCGTGAATATCGCTCGGTTTCAGTCCCATCTCATCCATACGGCTTTTAAACAGCGGTACATTGCTGTACATGCGTTTTACCTGCCATACAAGTCTTTCGCTTTGAAGCTTTCTCAAAGCATCTCTGTCCATACATTCTATATCTTTATTGTATATCATCTGCTTTGCCTCCCTAAAGTATCCGATTTATGCACCATATCCCAAATCAAAAGCTTTTTTGTTTACTTCAAGAGATTTTGCCGGAACGGTTTTTTCTATTGCGGCAATCCACTTATCGTAAGGAATGTCCGAAGCCTTTGCCAAAAGACCTATCAAAACAACATTTACCGCTTTGATGTTCCCTGCCTTTTGTGCAAGAGAAAGTGCGTCAACCGTTTGCAAATCAATTTTTCCGGCAAGCTTTTCTTCAATGTTTTCGGGATATTTCATTCTGCCCGTGATAACCGGCATGGGAGATATTTTTTGTGTATTTGCTATCATTTTTCCGCCTTTTTTTACGTACGGCATTGCGCGGTAAGCCTCCAGCATTTCAAAAGCAAGCACAATATCCGCACCGCCTTTGTCTATAATCGGAGAATACACCTTATCGCCGTATTTTACATATGTAACAACGCTGCCGCCGCGTTGGCTCATTCCGTGAACTTCAGATACCTTTACATCATAGCCTTCGCCTATGACTACATTTCCGAGTATACGGCTGGCAAGCAGTGTGCCCTGTCCGCCTACTCCGACAATCATAATATTTTTAGTCATATATAACATTCCTTTCTCAATCAGTCTATTTTTTCAATTGCGCCGAAAGGACATGCGTTTACGCAAAGTCCGCAGCCGTTGCATTGTGTCTCATCAATAAATACTTCTCCGCCTTTTTCGGTAATTGCGGGACAGCCGAGTTTCATACAAACTTTACATTTGCGGCATTTGTCGCCAATATGGCAATGACCCGTATATTTTACCGTTTTCAAAAGAGCACACGGGCGCTGTGCTATTATAACCGACGGCTCCTGTACATTTATCTCTTCTTTTACGACTTTTTCGAAATTTTTGAGGTCAAACGGGTCTGCAACAACCACTCTGTCTATGCCGACGGATTTGCAGAAAGCAATCAGATTAACCTGCTTTGTAGGCTCTTTTCTTATCGTAAATCCTGTTGTGGGGTTATCCTGATGACCTGTCATTCCGGTAATTGAATTATCAAGAATTATAACAGTGTTAATTCCTTTGTTGTATACCACATCCACAAGCCCTGTCATGCCGGAGTGCATAAATGTTGAGTCGCCGATAACCGATACGATTTTTTTCGCAAATTCAGTGCCTCTTGCTTTTACCATTCCCATTGCCATTCCTATTGAAGCACCCATACAAAGAGTGGTATCTATGGTATCGAGCGGAGCAACCGCACCCAATGTGTAGCAGCCTATATCTCCCGCAACAGTAAGTCCGAGTTTTTTAAGAACATAAAAAGTTCCTCTGTGCGGACAGCCTGCGCACATAACCGGCGGACGGGCAGGAATTTGTTCTTCTATTTCACAGTATTCGTCCGCTTCTTCGCCAAATACCGCTTTTTTTATCATGGTCGGAGTATATTCTCCCAAAAGAGTAAATGCTTCTTTGCCGACAAGCTCAATACCGAGCACACGGCAATGCTCTTCTATAAACGGGTCAAGCTCCTCTATTACAAATACTTTCTTAACCTTTCCGGCAAATTCTTTTATTTTCCCGGTCGGCATCGGATAAGCCATACCAAGCTTTAAATAACTTACTCTGTCGCCGAGAGCTTCTTTTGCATACATGTATGAAGTTCCGGAAGTGATAACTCCTATCTCGTCCGAATTATATTCCGCTTTATTGATTTCCGCTTTTTCCGCATATTCCTCAAGTGCTCTTGTTCTGTCTTCAACCACAACATGCTTCTTTATTGCATATGCCGGCATCATAACGTTTTTTGCCGAATCCTTGACATAATCCTTAAGAGGTACATTCTCCCTTTCACAAAGCTCAACAAGTCCCTGCGAATGTGACACTCTCGTAGACAGTCTCAAAATAACCGGAGTGTCATACTTTTCACTGATTTCGTAAGCAAGCTTTGTAAATTCCTTACATTCGGCACTGTCGGACGGCTCAAGCATAGGAAGCTTTGCAGCTTTTGCATAATGACGTGAATCCTGTTCATTTTGAGATGAGTGCATTCCGGGGTCATCCGCAACGCAAAGTACAAAACCGCCGTTTACACCTGTGTACGATGCGGTGAAAACCGGGTCTGCCATTACATTAAGACCTACATGCTTCATACAAGTCATGCTTCTTGCGCCGCCTACCGATGCACCGACAGCAACCTCACATGCCACTTTTTCATTCGGAGACCATTCTGCATAAATTTCATCATATTTAACTATATTTTCGGTAATTTCCGTACTCGGTGTCCCCGGGTAAGAAGCGACAACAGTCACTCCCGCTTCGTATGCACCTCTTGCAACGGCTGCATTTCCAAGTAATAATTCTTTCAAAAAATCAAGTCCTTTCATTTATAGCATACAGACAATCGATAAAATTTCTGTTTTACAATTACCTGTTCATGTATATATCTTATCCGCGGATTTGAGCCGCAACAAGGCTTTCTCCGCAGTATTTTTCTCTGAGCTTCGGTTTTTCTATTTTACCGGTAGGATTTCTCGGTACCTCCGCAAATATAATTTTGTGCGGACGCTTATATCTCGGCAAATCCATACAAAAATCATTTATTTCTTCTTCCGAACATTCGGTATCCGGCTTAAGCTCAATAATCGCGGCGGTGATTTCGCCCAGACGCGCATCCGGCAATCCTATTACCGCAACGTCTTTTATTTTATCATTCTTTCTTAAAAAGTCTTCGATTTGTACCGGGTATATATTTTCTCCGCCTGAGATGATTACATCTTTTTTTCTGTCAACAAGATATATAAATCCGTCTTCATCCTCCTGTGCCATGTCACCGGTATATAGCCAACCGTCTGCCAAAACACTCTCGGTTGCTTTTTCGTCATTGTAATAGCAGGTCATAACTCCCGGACCTTTAACCGCAAGCTCGCCCACATCGCCCTTTTTTACTTCGTTTCTGTTTTCGTCAACTATTTTTGTTTCCCAGCCGTAGCCGCTTTTTCCTATTGCGCCTACCTTGTGAATGTTTTCCACTCCGAGATGTACGCAGCCCGGCCCGATAGATTCACTCAAGCCGTAGTTTGTATCATACTGATGATTCGGAAAATGTTTTTTCCACCTTTTTATAAGACTGGGCGGAACAGGCTGTGCGCCGATGTGCATAAGCCGCCATTGCCCGAGTTCATAATCGTCAAGATTTATGTCGCCCCTGTCTATAGCGTCCAGAATATCCTGCGCCCACGGTACGAGCAGCCAAACAATGGTACATTTTTCCTGCGATACGCAGTTTAATATCCACTCCGGCTTTACACCTTTTAACAGCACTGCCTTCGAGCAGGAATAAAGGCTTCCGAACCAGTGCATTTTTGCGCCGGTATGGTAAAGCGGCGGAATACAGAGAAATACATCATCTTTTGTTTGTCCGTGATGGTTTTGTTCAACCTTTGCCGCATGTGACAGGCTTTCGTGGTTATGCAATATTGCTTTCGGAAACCCTGTTGTTCCCGACGAAAAATAAATTGCGGCATTGTCCTCTTCGCAAAGCTCTATATCAGGCTTTTTCGAAGAACAGTATGTAACCAAAAGCTCATAGCTTTCGGCAAAGGTGGGGCAATCCTCACCTACATAAAAAAGCTGCTTTACGCGCGGTATTCTTTCGCATATTTCTTCCATTCTGCCGATAAATTCCGAGCCGAATACAAGCGCGTCCACATCTGCCAAGCCGAGACAGTATTTTATTTCCTCGGCAGTATAACGATAGTTAAGCGGGACCGCAACCGCTCCCGTTTTTAAAATTCCAAAGTAGATGGGAAGCCATTCGAGAGAGTTCATAAGAAGTATTGCTACCTTGTCATCCTTTTTGATACCGCGGCAGAGAAGCAAATTTGCAAATCTGTTTGCCGCCTTGTCAAATTCCGACCAGGTCATTTCACGTCTTGTTTTTTTAGAATTTACCGTCTCGATAAGGCTGTATTCGCGCCATGTAAGCTTTGTTTTTTCCATAAGCTGCGGGTTTATCTCCACAAGGCTTACCTCATCGGGACATTCTCTTGCATTTCTTTCAAGTAATTCCGTAATAGGCATTTTATTTATCCTCCGTTTTATCTGATATGAAAATTTTATTTATATGCTCTTCGTCAAATTTTTTTGTAAAAATACTCACAATCGGCACAACGCAGACGGACACCGCCATTGCCGCAACTCCCATTTCCGGGGCTTTTGCAACTGCTGCGGAGAAACCGTTTGTAAGCGAAATAAACAGCGTCGGCAATCCGACAGCCAAAATTCCGCAAATCATTCCTGCCCATGCACCCGCTTTTGTCACGCGTCTGCTGTAAATACCCCATATGTACGCACCTATAAAGCAGCCCGCAACAACTCCCCATGAGAAGGACATGATATTTACTATAATCGATATGTTCATCGTTGCAAACAAATATGATAATGCTACAAAGATAAGGCAAAGTATCCGTGATATTTTAACCTGACCTTTATCGTTAAATTTGTCGGAAACTTCGGGAAGTATGTCCACCGCAACGGCAGACGATGAAGTCAGAACAACCGATGCAAGTGTTGACATTGAAGCCGAAAGCAGAAGTATCATTATCACCGCCAGTATAACTATTGTAATACTCCCTCCTCCGAGAGCTGTTACCAGCATAGTCGGAATAACCGAATCTTTTCCTCCTGCCGGAAGAGTATTGTTTAATACAAGTCTTGAAAGTGAACCGATAAAATATGCGCCGCATCCGATTATTGCGCAGAACAGTGTGGATATTACGGTTGCCTGTTTTACCGATTTTTCATCTTTTATCGCATAATATTTTGTAACCATTTGAGGCAATCCCCATGTGCCGAAGCTTGTAAGGAGAATATTTGTGCAAAGAAACTTTACACTGCTGCCGCCGAATATGCTTGTAAGCTGCGTTCCCGTTATTCCGTCTCCGTTGTCTTTAACCGCGGCAAGGCTTGCGTACCATTTTCCGAGCCCTCCGACCGCATCGTTTTGAACAACAGCAAAGACCATCGCAAAAACTCCGACTATCATAATTATTCCCTGAACAAAATCCGTATATGCCGTAGCCACATATCCGCCGAGTACCAAATATATTGCCGTCAGGCATGCAATGATAAGCATACAGTAATTGACCGAAATTGACGGGAAAATTGTATTGAACATAGTTCCGAGACCTTTATAAACCGCCGCCGAATAAGGAACGAGAAAAACAAAGATGACAACCGCGGCAAAAATTTTCATAGGCTTTGAAAGATACCTTGCCTCAAAAAATTCAGGCATGGTTTTTGCTTTCATTTGATGAGTCATGCGTCTTGTCCTTTTAGCTGCCAAAAGCCATGCCAAAAGACATCCCAAAACCGCATTGCCGATTCCTATCCAAATGCTTCCGATACCGATGTCCCAGCCGTGCTTACCCGCATAACCTATAAATATAACCGCCGAAAAATAAGACGTTCCGTAAGCAAACGCCGAAACCCATGCGCCTATGTTTCTGCCGCCGAGCAAAAAACCGTCCATGGTTTTTGTCTTTTTAAAGCTTCGGCAGCCTATGTATATCATAACCGCCGCAAACAAAATAAGAGCAACAATTGTAGTTGCCTGAATCGAGTGTAAATTTTCCATTTTACCACTGCCGTCCTTCCATACTACCTTTTAATTTTTTTCTTCAGACAATACCCTCTGCCGTATTATCCGACCGTACTACAATACTACTGTCTTATTATATCACACATATAAAAAAAAATAAAGTGTTTTAGTGAATTTTATTGTATTTTTTGTTGAATATTGAAAATACAGCCACATCATTTTAAATCAAGATATATTTGCTTAATATTTTCATATATAAAACCGGGGATGATACTATATTTTTGTATGTCCTCCCTTGTCCCCTCTCCGCTCAAAACAAACACAGAATCAATTCCCGCATTCACTCCGCAGGCTATATCGGTATAAAGCCGATCTCCGATAATTACCGCATCTTCCTTTTTACATCCGAATTTTTTCAAAGCGGCATTTACCATTTCCGGCTCCGGCTTTCCGATAAATTTCGGTCTTTTTTTCGTTGCGTTATAAATCATTTCGGCAACAGAGCCGCAATCCGGAACATATCCGAACGAAGTAGGGCACACCCAATCCGGATTTGTTGCCACATAATCCGCATCGCCCTTTAAAATTATACATGCGTCCTCCAGCTTTTTAAATGTAAGCTCGGTATCAAATCCCATGCACAGGCAATCTATATCATCAGAAAGCTCGGCGGTAATCGGTAAATCCGCATCCGAAAGCTGTTTTCTAAAAGAATTTGTTCCGAAAGCATATATTTTTTTATAATTTTTCTTCTTAAGATACATAATTGTAGCGTCGGTTGACGTCAAAAAATCCTCTTTATCCGAACATATACCCAGTTTATCGAGTTTTTCTACATACTTATCAACGCTTTTTGAAGAGTTATTTGTTAAAAAAACATATCTTCCGCCCATTTTTTTTACACAATTCAAAAAATCAATCGTGCCGTCAAACAGATTATCACCCAAATATATTGTACCATCCATATCAAGCAAAAACAATTTTTTATTTTCAAGTCCCATTTTTTTATCCTCCGCTTTACAATCAATTACCTACGATATTAGTTTTACTTAAATCAAAGCAGTGCTCCTTAAAGCTTCGGCGGCAGATTAAAAACCTCCTCCGAAATATAACCCGCCGACAAAAAAGCGGGTGACCGCTATATATAAATTATATAATAAATGACCGTAAAAAATCAACATCGGCGGTTATTGTGGCAATCTTCAATCAATAAATCGGCAATTATTCAAAAAAGTGCAAAAAAAAGAACGGCTCACATTTTTATGTAAACCGTTCTTAAAATGTACAATTCAGTTTATTTATATTCCCTTTTTGGTGAGGGGCTATTACGCTTTATGCTTTTCGAAGCATTCACTGCAATAAACAGGTCTGTCATTTTTAGGCATGAAAGGAACCTTGTCCACTTTGCCGCAATCCGCACAAACAATCTCATACATTTCCTTATTTTGTTTCATGCTGTTCTTTCTTGCAATACGGCAATCCTTGCAGCGTATCGGCTCGTTTTGAAAGCCTTTTTCAGCATAAAATTCCTGTTCGCCTGCAGAAAAAATGAATTCATTGCCGCAGTCCTTACATACCAATGTTTTGTCCTCGTACATGTTTAATTCCCTCACTTTGAAATTAGTAAAAAATATTTTTCCCGTTTCGGTCGGATTTGCACCGACAATCAAGGCACAACATGCCTGCTTTTCCTCCTTAAAGCTACAAAACGGATATTACTCCTCCAGAATTTTCTCGATTTTTTTGCGTATGCGCTGAACTGCATTATCTACCGCCTTAGGCTCTTTATTTATCTTTTCGGCTATCTCTTTGTAAGATCTTCCGTCAAGATAAAGAGCCAGCACCTCCAATTCAAGCTTGCTCAAAATTCTGTTTATTCTGTATGTGATACCATGCAAATTTTCACGGTCAATCAAGATTTCCTCCGGATTGACAACGCTTGTCTCATCGGCAATATCGTGCGCGAAATCTTCCTTTTCGCCCTTTTCCGCATTTAAAGAAACATAGGAATTAAGCGGCATATGTTTATTTCTCGCGGAATTTTTAACTGCCGTAATCATATGTCTCGAAACACAAATTTTTGCAAATGAAGAAAAAGACGATTTGTTCGAATCAAAGTCCTTTACAGCTTTATAAAGACCTATCATGCCCTCTTGAATTAAATCCTCTTCCTCTGCCCCTTTTATGTAATAGCTTTTTGCTTTTTTATAAACAAGGTTTCGGTATCGGGCAATAATATGAGCGTAAGCTTCTTCATCTCCCGACTTTGCCAGCTCAACCACCTCTTCATCGGACAGCCTGCACAGCCTCGAATCGGACAGCATCAAAAATTCCTCCAAACCATTTTACGCGCATATACCGACACATGAACGCATAATATCAATTGATAAGACTATTATATCACGACATATCTCATTTGTCAAGGAATAATTATATATTTTACACAATTTTTTTCTGTTTATGCTTTCTTTTTTATAAAAAATGTTATTTTGTGTCGAAAAACATCATTTCAACTTAAACCAAAATTTTACTCCTGTTCCTGTATTTTCCGCGCCGTATTCGGCTTTGTGCAATATCAAAATGTTTTTTGCTATCGATAATCCCAGTCCGGTTCCTCCGCCCGCACGCGTTCTCGATTTATCAATTTTATAAAATTTATCCCATATAAATTTTATTTCTTCCTCCGGAATATTTTCACCTTCATTTTCAATTGAAAAAATTTCATCGCTGACCGTTACAATTATCTTTCCGCCTTTCGGCGTATGAACAACGGCATTTGACATAAAATTCATCATAACCCGTTCTATCATGGCAATATCGCAGCATTTTATTATTTTGTCTTCGGAAATATTGCTCACGATTGTAATTTCATAATCCGAAGCACTTTTTGCAAAGATTTTTACAATATTTTTTGCCTGCTGTGCGAGGTCATTCTCTTTCATCTGCGGTTGTTCCGCGCCCGCCTCCAGTTTTGAATTTTCAAGCATTCCCAAAACCAGCTTATCCATCCGGTTTGTCTCATCGAGAATTATTTTTAAATACTTATCAAGATTATCTCCCGATATTCCGTCCAGAATCCCCTCCGCATACGCCTGGATAACCGCCAGAGGAGTTTTCAGCTCATGCGAAACCGCCGCGACAAAATCCTTTCTCTGATTTTCAAGCATACGCTCGTGCTCAATATCTTTTTTGAGCTTATTATTTGCTCGTCTCAGTTGTTTTATGGTATTGTCAAGCTTTTCCGACATATCGTTTATATTTTCCGCAAGTATACCGACTTCGTCTTTACTTTTTACGCGGCATTTCTCCGAAAAATCAAGATGCCGCATTTTCCTTGTTACTTCGGTCATTGCTGTTATCGGCTTGGAGACCGAACGCGAAAATATATGTGCGATTACCGCGGCTGTGGCTATTCCGGCGATAATCCAAATTTTTCCCAATCTTTTCGATACATCATTCGCTTCGCCTATCACTTTAAGAGGCGAAATTGCAAGTACATACTCTCCCGTCTGCTCTATTTTTTCCGCCATAACCATATAAGGGTTGTCCGTATCCTCATCGCGGTAAAAATAATACGCTTCATCACGCGCACCAACCAAATTAAAACGTCTTCTCCAATCCATTACGGCAGAAAAAGCCTCGCGCCTTTGAATTGAGCCTGCAAGACTTTGCTGCACGGGAAGAGTTATCGAGACAATTTCCCCCGACAAAATACCGTTTTGAAAATCGGCGTTGTCGTCTTCCGGAATTCCGCCCCGCTGCCATGTCCCTTTATCGCTTATTATCCTATCCGGAACATATATGCTCTCTCCGTCGGATTTTTTCGGCTTTTTATATTCAACAGTAACATAATCGCCTTTTTGCAAATTCATATTATAAAGCTGTTCGGAACGAATTGCATTGTCAAGAGTTACCCGTGCATTTCCTCCGTCCGTTTTTATATTCATTTCATACGACAGCATATGTAAAAGGTCGCCCTCCGAGCTCATTACCGCAATATATATGTCTCCGCTTTTTGAATAATTGCCCATTACCGCCATTATTTCTTCGTCAGACCGGCAATTCGAGTATTCTTTCGAAAAGTCGGTCAAAAGCGATTTTGTTTTATCGGTTATCACACGGGTATAATATTTCGGAAAAAAATAAATTTGCCCGACAAGCATCAAAACGGATGTTACAACCGCAACGGCCATTGCACCGATAAATGTTTTTTTACCTACCGACAAATTCATTTTTTTCATCCCTTTATCTTTTTTTTCTGATCATCGCATGCTTCAAAACCGGAATATCCGTCTTCATTCTTACAATCATTGCGGCATGCGGCGCAACTTCTATTTTTTCACCCTTTTCATTTTCCATATATTCTATTTTTAATTTATGAAAAGGCTTGCCAGGCTGCATTATTTCGATTTCCTCACCTATGAAAAACCTGTTTCTCTGGGTTATCGTCATCATTTTTTCCTTTTCATCATAATCCGTTACTATGCCTATAAGGTCATAATCTCTTATATATGAGCTGTCTGTGTAAACCTGCTCGCTTCCATTCGGCTTATGATAGGAAAATCCCGTTGTATACGGACGGTGGCTGACCTTGCAAAGCTCTTCAAGCTGCTTTTTATCAAAGGTATATTTTTCCGGATTATCAAAATATCTGTCTATTTCCTCACGGTATGCTTTTACAATCGTAGCGACATAATATTCCGTTTTAACCCTGCCCTCAAGCTTAAAGCTTGTAATTCCGCTTTCAACAAGCTCCGGAATATGCTCTATTAAACATAAGTCCTTTGAATTTAATATAAAGCTTCCGCGTTCGTTTTCATATATATCCATATACTCTCCGGGACGCGTCTGCTCGACAAGTGAATAATTCCAGCGGCAGGGATGCGCACAAGCACCCATATTCGCGTCCCGCTGCGCCATGTAATTTGACAACAGGCACCTACCCGAATACGATATGCACATTGCGCCGTGAACAAAAGCTTCAAGCTCAAGCTCCTTCGGAGTCTTTTCACGTATTTCTTTCATTTCCGCAAAGCTCATTTCCCGCGCAAGCACAACTCTTTTCGCTCCCAGCTTATACCATGCCGACGCGCTCCTGTAATTCACATTATTTGCCTGTGTGCTTATATGAATAGGGATTTCGGGAGCTTGCTCTTTCAAAATGTCGAACAATCCCAAATCCGCAACCAATACAGCATCTATTCCGAGAGGTTTTATTTCTTCGACAAATTCGTAAAATTCGTCAACGTCCTTATTATGAGGAATTATATTAGCTGTCAGATAAACTTTCTTTCCCCTTTTATGAGCATATTCCACTCCGCGCTTCATATCTTCAATACTGAAATTTTCCGCCGCCGCTCTGAGTCCGAAAGCTTCACCGCCTATATATACCGCATCCGCGCCGTATAATATTGCCGTTTTAAGTTTTTCCAAGCTCCCGCCCGGAGCAAGTAATTCCGGTTTTTCCATTATTATTATCCTTTCTTAACCGCTACCGTCACACCGTCGCCCAACGGCAAAAGCACTGCCTGCAGCTCCGGTCTCTGCATTTGAGCGGCTATAAAATGCTTTAATCTTTTTACAATAGTTATTTTTCTTTTAACAACATGCTCTTCGTCTGCCGTCATTCCCTTGTACAAAACATTGTCGGCAACAAGTATACCGCCGTCATTCAAAAGTCTGATACAATCATTAAGCATATAAATATAGTGCGCTTTCGGGCCGTCCAAAAAAATCATGTCATATTTGCCCGACAATGTTTCAAAGTATGCTTTTGCATCCTTTTCTATCACATAAATACGGTCTTCCATACCTGCTTTTTTTATGTTTTCCCTTGCTGTCCTCACCATTTCCTCATCACATTCGATGGTCGTTATATTCGCATTTGATTCACTTGCCATCAATATTGAGGAATAACCTATGGCACAGCCTACCTCCAAAATTCTCGAAGGTTTTTTCATTCTGACCAGCGTTTTTAAAAGCTGCGCTGTTTCCGGCTGCACTATCGGCACGGAATTTTCTTTTGCATATTCTTCAAGCTCCGCCAAAATCCCATCCGACGGCGGAATTATTTCCCGCAGATAATCTGTAATATACGGAGGTACTATCGCATCTTTATCATATTCTATCATATGTTACCTCAATTCTTTTTTACAGTCCGCAACAATCTGTTTTTCCGCTTCATCTATGCCTATTCCCTCGAGTGTTATACCCGCGGCTCGTTTATGTCCTCCGCCGCCATAGCTTAAAGCAATAGCCGACACGTCATATTTTCCGTCAGAGCGCAGGCTTACCTTTATTTTTCCGTTTGCTTCACGTACTGACACAGCTATTTCGCAGCCCTCAACCTTTCTCGGTATGTTCACCAAATCTCCCAAATCTTTTTCTTTAACATCATATTTTTTAAGCATGTCATCATCTGCTGCCGCGACACATATTTTCCCGTCTTCATATTCATGAAGATTTTCTGCTATATGACCTTTGAGTCTGATTACATTCCGCGTTTCGGTATCAAAAAGCTTTCGGCAGATTTCGGCATGATCTATTCCCGTCTCTATCAAATCAGCAGCAATACGCATTGTTTCGGGAGTTACCGAGCTGTATTTAAAACATCCGCTGTCTGAAGAAATTGCGGTATATAAATAAAACGCAATCTCTTTTGTTATTTCAACTCCAAGTGATTTTATTACTCCGTACACAATTTCACCCGCAGAAGACGCTGCTCCGACCACAAGATTTTCTTCGGCATAACTGATATTTGTAACATGATGGTCAATATTTACAGTATGTTCGGCTGCTTCAAATATCTTTATTCTGTTCCCGAGTCTTTTTAAATCTCCGCAGTCAACACAAATACATAAATCATACGGCGGGATTTTTTCATCATTGTATATAATACAGTCCACATCCATAAACTTTAATCTGTTTTCAATTTCGGCACTTATGTAAATATCGGCTTTTTTGCCCAAAGCCGAAAGTGCCGACTTAATTGCCGCCGCACTGCCGAGTGCGTCCGCATCCTCCGAAATATGCGTTAATATAGCAGCTTTCGAAGAATTTATTATCAGTTTTTTTATTCTGTCCACAAAGCTCCCTCCTTATTCCAAGCATTCTTTATGCCTGATTGTAAAATGCAAATTTTACAAATCAACCGACCCAAGATATTTTCCCGAGCCGGTCAAAATTTATTTTTCATTCTTTTTTAATGAGTTGAAAACTTCATTTATATGCGCACCATGCTCTATTGAGCGGTCAAGCTCAAACACAAGCTCGGGAGTATGACGAATCGTCATTTTTCTGCCCAGCTCGCGCCGCATGAAGCCCGCTGCACTTTTCAGTCCCTCAAGTGCCTTTTTTTGCACCTCGTCATTTCCCATAACGCTTACATATACTTTTGCATAACTTAAGTCATTCGTTACATTTACCGCAACAATACTGGTCATCATGGGAATGCGTGAGTCCTTCACCTCACGCATTATTGCACTGAGCTCTCTGCGCATTTCCTCATTAATTTTATTTATTCTTTCCTTTGCCATCTGTTTCCTCCAAAAGAATGTTTCCCATCGGCGGATTATCTCTTAATTTCCTCCATAACAAAACATTCTATTATATCGCCGTCCTTAATATCATTAAACTTATCAAGTCCGATACCGCATTCATAGCTGTCGGTTACTTCCTTTACATCATCCTTAAATCTTCTCAGGCTGTCTATTTCACCCTCATAAATGACTATGCCGTCGCGCACAAGACGTACTCCGCCGTTTCTTGTGATTTTACCGTCGGTAACATATGCTCCGGCAATTGTGCCGACTCCGGACACTTTAAAGGTTTGACGTACTTCTGCATGACCGATAACATTTTCTTTATATTCAGGGTCAAGCATACCTTTCATGGCAGCTTCAATCTCTTCTATCGCCTGATATATTACTCTGTACAATCTTATATCTACTTCCTGGCGTTCTGCCGCAGCGCTTGCACCGGCGTCGGGACGAACGTTAAATCCTACTATAATTGCATTCGAAGCATTGGCAAGCATAACATCCGATTCATTTATAGCTCCTACACCGCCGTGAATTGCACGCACTCTTACCTCATCATTCGAAAGCTTTTCAAGCGACTGTTTTACCGCTTCTACCGAGCCTTGAACGTCTGCTTTTATAATTACGTCAAGCTCTTTCATATTGCCCTCGTCAATCTGCGAGAACAAATTATCGAGAGATACTTTAACAGTTGAGTTGAATTTTGTTTCTTTCATTTCGCGCTTTCTTGCGTCGGCAACATCACGCGCAAGCTTTTCATCATGCACAACATTGAATGTGTCGCCGCCCGAAGGAGCTTCGGAAAGTCCGAGGATTTCAACCGGAGTTGACGGAGGCGCAGCCTTTACTCTTCTGCCTTTGTCATTTACCATAGCTCTGACGTGACCTACAGCCGTACCCGCAATTACAATATCTCCTACTTTCAGAGTACCCTCCTGCACCAAAACGGTTGCAACGGGACCTCTGCCCTTATCTATCTGCGATTCTATTACAGTACCCTTTGCAGGTTTATTCGGGTTTGCTTTTAACTCTTTCATATCCGCTATCAAAAGCACCATTTCCAAAAGAGTATCGATATTAATATTTTTCTTTGCCGAAATTTCAACACAAACGGTATCCCCTCCCCATTCCTCCGGAATGAGCTCCTGTTCAACAAGCATTTGCTTAACTTTTTCGACATTTGCATTTTCTTTATCGATTTTATTTATTGCGACAACTATTGTAACACCCGCAGCTCTTGCATGGTTTATCGCCTCTATTGTCTGCGGCATTATTCCGTCGTCCGCCGCAACAACCAAAATTGCGACATCGGTTACCTGTGCACCGCGCGCACGCATTGTGGTAAATGCCTCATGTCCCGGTGTATCGAGAAAAGTTATATCGCGGTCGTTTAGTCTTACACTGTAAGCACCTATATGCTGAGTAATTCCTCCGGCTTCCGTAGAAGTTACCGAAGTATTTCTTATAGCGTCCAAAAGCGATGTTTTACCGTGGTCAACGTGACCCATAACAACGACTACCGGCGGACGCGGAACCAAATCCTCCGGTTTGTCCTCTTCCTCCGCAAATAGTATATCCTCTTTTGTCAAAACTATTTCTTTTCTTGCTTCAATGCCCATTTCCTCCGCAATCAACGAAGCGGTATCGTAATCGATTGTTTGAGTTATGGTTGCCATAACTCCGAGCATCATAAGCTTTTTAACTATCTCAGCAGCACCTTTTCCGAGTTTTGCCGCCAAATCTCCGACAGTAATTTCCTCCGGAATTTCAACAAATTCGGGAGCTTTTTTCTTGATTTCCTGTTTTTTCGGCTGCATCTCCTGCATGGACATTTTTTCACGATTTTTATTCTTTTTCTTCTTTTTGTCTCTGCCGCTTTCAAGCTTGTTCAAATTATCATCAACAAGACTTTCCAGTCTTTCGGTCGTTTCTATTTTTTCAAGATCTGCCGTAGACGTACGCGTATCAACATATCTTACTTCATTTTTTGTCTCTACCACAAATGCGTTTTCTGTTTTTTCGATTTGCTCGATTGTTTCCGCCTTAAGCGGCTTTTCTTCTTTTTTCTTTTTCGGCTTCATCTCTGCCGCAGGCTTTTTCGGCTCCGGTTTTTTCTCCGGCGCAGCCTTCTTTTCCGGTACGGCTTTCTTTTCCGGAGCTTTCTCCGCCGGTTTTGCCTCTTCCTTTTTTTCTTCTTTCTCTTCTTTAGCCTTTTCTTCTTTTTCGGGCTTTGTCTCCTCTTTTATCTCTTCTGGCTCGGGTTTTACCAATTCACGGTCACCTATATCGTTAAGCTGCGTATATATATCAAACAGCATACCTATTTGCTCCGGCTCCAGAACCGTCATATGATTTTTAACCTCTATTCCCAGAGATGTAAGTTTTTCTATCGCATCCTTGCTTGTTACGTTCAAATCTTTTGCTATATCATGTACTCTTGTTTTAGAAACTGACATTTTCACCATTCCTTTCCACTATTCGGCAGAATTTTTGCTTGATAGCTGCGGCAAAGCTTTTGTCATTTACCGAGACAACCGCTTTTTTTCCGCCGCCGATACATTTTCCGAGTGTATCCATATCGGAGTATTCCACGTATTCAACATTGTAATATTTGCAGGAGTCAATAATCGACTTTTTTGTATTTTCCGAAGCTTGTGCCGCAATAACAATCAAGCTGCTTTCGCCCGTTTTTATTGCTTTTTCGCACAAATACACGCCGGATGTAACTTTTCCCGCTTTTTTTGCCATTCCGAGCATTCCGAGAATTTTATCCATCCAAAAGCTCCTTTACCTGCACATATATTTCGTCCGAAACCTGCATTTTAAAATGCTTTGACAACGCTTTCTTTTTCTTTGCGTTTTCAATACATTTTATGTCTCTGCAAAAATATGCTCCCCTGCCCGCTTTTTTGCTTTCGGGGTCAATTTGTACAATTCCGTCCGACATTACAACCTTTATCAATTCATGCTTCGGTGCCATTTTTCGGCAGCCTATACACATTCTTTCGGGTATATGCATCGTTTTTCCTCTCAATTTTTATTCTGCTTCTTTTACATCATCGACAGTTACAATATCTATTTTCCAGCCGGTCAATCTCGCCGCAAGACGGACATTCTGTCCCGACTTGCCGATTGCCAGCGACAGCTGATATTCGGGAACGGTTACACTTGCCGATTTCTCTTCTTCGTTTACAATAACCGAAAGCACCTTTGAAGGGCTTAAGCTTGAAGCAATATATTCCGCAGGGTCTTCGCTCCATTTTATAATATCGATTTTTTCGTCGCCCAGTTCTTCGCCTATATTCTGAACTCTCATTCCCTTTGCGCCTATACATGCGCCCTGCGCATCAATGTTCGGGTCTGCCGAATAAACCGCAATTTTTGTTCTCGACCCCGCTTCACGCGCAATACTTTTAATTTCAACAGTACCGTCGGCAATTTCCGGTACTTCACGTTCAAACAGCTTTCTCACAAATCCGGGATGAGTTCTTGAAAGTATAATCTGCATCCCTTTTGCTCCGTTTTTCACTTCGCTTATATAGCAGCAAACGTGCTGATGAACATCATAAAAATCATTTATCGGCTGTTCCGTAGGAGGTATTTCACTCGACGGAAGTACCGCTTCCGCCTTTCCTATATCTATATACAGATTTCCGTGTTCTATTCTTTCGATTTTTCCCGTTACTATCTGATTTAGCTTATCGGCATATTCATCATACAAAATTTCGCGTTCCGCTTCTCTCAAGCGCTGAGTTATAACCTGCTTTGCAGTCATTGCCGCAATTCTTCCGAAATTTCTCGGCGTAACTTCAACATCGACAATGTCTCCTATATTATATGAGCCGCTTATCTTTTTTGCGTCTTCCAAAGATATTTCGGTTTGACCCATTCCGTCCTCGGCTATCTCAACAACCTCTTTTTTTGCAACCACTCTTACCGCACCGGTTTCTCTGTTAAGCTGTACCTCCACATTTTGCGCGGAATTGAAATTACGCTTGTATGCCGCAACCAAAGCCGCTTCGAGAGCGTCCAGTATAACATCCGGCTCTATCCCCTTTTCCTTGCATATATCGGATAATGCAGTTAATAATTCTTCATTCATTTTTCGTTTACATCCTTTCATCTCATAAAACAACCGGCAAACCGCCGGCACATCTCGTCCTTATAATCTGTCGCAAAAATTCAAAATTCAAAATGCAGTCTTATATATACCGCTTCATCTGTTTTTACATTTATATTTGTTCCGTCGGTGCATATAACCGCAGTTCCGTCGGAATAGTCGGACAAAATTCCGGTAAATTCCTTTTTACCGTCAATTGCTTTGTAAAGCTTCACATCAACTTCTCTGCCTATATAATAGAGAAATTCTCTTTCCCAAACAAGCTTTCTGTCCGCACCGGGTGATGATACTTCAAGAGTATATGCCTCTTTTATGGGATCTTTTTCATCCAATACCGGCTCTATCGCTCTTGAAAACTTTTCACAGTCTTCAATCCCGACTCCGTCCGTTTTATCAACGTAAATGCAAAGGATACGGTTTCCGTCTTCTTTTTTACATTCAACATCTACCACATACATATCCATTTCGAGCGCAAGCTCATCCGCCATAGCCATAACCGTTGTTTCAACAGAACTTTTCTTCATTTAAACTCCCCTTTCAAAGGCATAAAAATACATATTCTTAACAAGACAATACATTTCGGTCTATGCCTAAACTATGAAAGAGTGGGTTATAAACCCACTCTTTCGAAAAAAACTATTCGATGTTATCCTTATTATAACACAATATTAGCCTAAATGCAAGTATTTTTCAAAAATTTTCTTATATTTTCATAAATCTTACATTCGATTCCCTTGCTTCTTTCCTGTATCTTGACGGAGTCATCCCCAAATGCTGCTTAAAAACCCTGCAAAAATACATCTGTGAAGTAAAGCCGCATTCGAAGCTTATATCCGTTATTGATTTTTCGGTATTAAAAAGCATACCGCAGGCTTTTTGAATTTTAAGTGTATTTATGTACTGAAATACCGGCATACCGGTACTGCTTTTAAAAATTCTGCATAAATAATACTTTGTTATTCCGAAAGCCGCCGCAATTTCGTCCAGCGAATTGATTACTTCGTAATTTTCACTTATATAAGAAAGAATATTTGCCAGCAATCCGCCCGAGGCAAGCTCCGGCTCATATTCTTTATCCGACCTGCTGTGCTTATTTAAAATTGTAAGAAATTCCGCAAGCAATATCGGTTTTTCGTCATATTCCGAAAATTCCTCATAATTATTCAGCTTTTCCAATATCGCAGTCAATTGAACACATTCATCCGCATCGGGATAATAAATCGGCTCAGCAAAACAAGCAAGTAAATTCTTTATCATTTTCCGGTTAAAGCATTTTTCCATAAATGTATATGAAAAAGAAACAAGCGTTCTTTCATAATCTCCGCCCAGAGTTTTATGGAAAACATTCGGCGGAACAAGTGCAACGCAGCCCGTATGAATATCATACACTCTGTTATCTATAATATAAGAGCGGTTTCCCTCATGCAGATAGTATATTTCATAAACATCATGCGTATGTAAATAAGGCATCGCTCCGGCAGTGTTGCTTTCATGATAACAAATTTCAAAATGCTTCATTTTTTTGTTCCTCTGTTATTTTTTCATATTGAAAAAAGGCGGTGCATTTTTCATACACCGCCTTTTAAATTAATTTTTCGGTTTCAAAAAGGACGGAACATTTACGTTATCCAATCCCGGATTTACCTTTCTCGAAAAAATATCATTTTTCGGAGTCTGGAAAGGCGACGGTTTTGATGAAAAGTCCGGAGCCGACGGAGTCTGACCGAACGGATTTCCGCCCTGCGAACTTCTCTTTGAGCTTGTGTCCAAGCCTGTTGCAACCAATGTGACTTTAATTTCATCTTTCATTTGGTCATCAACAGCTGTTCCGACGATAATAGTTGCATCCTGCGATACCATTTCTCTGACGATTCCCGAAACCTCACCCATATCAACAAGTGAGAATTCCGTACCGCCGGTAATGTTGAGCAATACATTTGCCGCACCGGAAATACTTGTTTCGAGCAACGGACTTTCAATAGCGGCACGAACAGCGTCTTGTGCGGCATTTTCGCCTTTGCCTACGCCTATACCCATATGTGCCACACCGGAATCACGCATAATTGTACATACATCCGCAAAGTCGCAGCTGATGATACCGTTTTGCGCAATAACTTCTATAATACCTTCCACACCCTGGCGCAATACTTCATCCGCCAGTCTGAAAGAATCATTTATACTGATTTTTTTATCGGCAGTTTTAAGAAGCAAATCATTCGGAATTGTAACGATGGAATCCACGCACTGACTTAATTCTTCAATTCCCGCTTCAGCATTTTTCATTCTTTGAGGACCTTCAAAGAAGAACGGTTTTGTAACAACGGCAACAGTAAGTATTCCCATTTCTTTTGCAAGTCTTGCAATTACGGGGGCAGCACCTGTACCTGTTCCTCCGCCCATTCCGGCTGTTACGAACACCATTTCGGTATTATTCAAAACTTCTTTAATTTCATTTTCGGTTTCCTCGGCAGCTTTTTTGCCTACTTCAGGCTTAGCTCCCGCACCGAGTCCTGCCGTAAGGCGAACTCCTATTTGAATAGCGGTCGGAGCCTTAACGGTTTTAAGCTGCTGCAAATCGGTATTAACCGCAACAAATTCAGCTTTACTCACACCTGCTTCAATCATTCTGTCAACAGCGTTGTTTCCGCCCCCGCCGACGCCGATTACTTTTATTCTCGCTCCGTCGGTCGGCTGAACGGAATCCATTTCCATTTCTATATTGCTCATTGGTTTATCCTCCTTATTATTCTGCTGTAAGAGATAATACACCTATTATCTACATTTTCACATATCATTGTACTATGTTTTTGCAAAATATTCAATAGTTATTTTAAAATTTTTTTATTTTCCTTATTTTTTACAGTTTTTTTATCATTTTTATAGCGTTTTTGAACAAAAACGTCAAGGCGTGTAAATAGCTTTGCCTATTGTGGTCAAATCTATGGTCCCTCTCGAATTTTCTGTAAGGCGGTTTGAATTGACCGCACTTTTAAAGAATCCGAGTTTTTTTGACAAATCCACACTGCTGCCGCAAATTGCGTCTATTCGGTCCTCATAATTGAAGCTTATATTGCTTATATCGGCTACCGAAATACTTTTTACACCCTTTAAAATATCAATCTTTTTCATTTCGTCAAGGCAGGTAAGAATTATGTTGAATTTGTCTCCGTCTTCAAGCTTAAGCTGTTCTCCCACCACCGTGTTTGTCATGCTCAAACCGGTTATTTCGGGAACATTTTCCGGTTTTTCGGGCGAATCCTTCAAAACCTTTGCCGAAGTATCTATTACTATGTATCCGCTTCCTCCCGCAATACATGCCGCTTCCTCACATTCCGTAACGGTCACTACCAGCTTTGTCTTTAAAATTTTACGGTCTATCTGTACCGATTGCACATACGGAAGCTTTAAAACACTTTTTTTCATCGCGGAAATTTTCACTCTGAAAAGGTTTTTTCCCTCCGCATCCTGAACACAATTTAATATGTCGCTCTGTTCAATCACCTGATTTCCCTGTATATCGATACCTCTTATTTTAAAAATAGGAGTGTAAAACATAATAATCAAAATTGTAATCAGCGAAAGCACCGTAAAAAATATCGTTCTGCGAATTTTCATCATACGAATCCGCTTTCTCTGGCGCTCGTTATGCCGCTTTCTGATAGTTGCAACAGCTTCATTCCGCGATTTTTCCGTAGTGCTGTTCATATGTTTTCCTCCTTTCGTAATCTCGGTTTTTTATACCCTTTTGATATCTCCTCCGCACCTCGACAGATATTTTTCTATACATTCGTATCCTCTGTCTATATATACCGTGCCTTCAATTTCGCTTTCCCCGTCTGCCGCAAGTGCGGCTATCACCAGTGCACCGCCGCCGCGAAGCTCCTTCGCAACCACTTTCGCGCCGCTTAATCGCTTTACTCCGTGCACTACCGCAACCCTGCCATCCACTTCAATATCCGCGCCCATTCTGATTAATTCTTCGACATGCTGAAATCTGTTCTCAAATATATTTTCCACAAACATACTTGTTCCGTCCGCCAGCGAGCAAAGTGCCATGAACGGAGATTGTATATCCGTCGGAAAACCGGGATACGGCATCGTTCTCACCTTTGCAAGCGGTTTTAAGCTGCCGTGCGGAGAAAGAATTATTTTCGACCTCTCGGTATATATTCTGCAGCCCATATCCTTTAAGGAATTTATCATAGACTGCATATGATGAGGAAGCGCATTTTTTAAAACTATGCTTCCGTTTGTTGCCGCTCCGGCACAAAGATATGTACCCGCGACAATTCTGTCGGGGATTATGGTATGCTCAATTCCATAAAATTTTTTTGCACCGTCAATTCGGATTACATCCCCTCCGGCACCGCTGATTTTTGCCCCCATGCGGTTTAAAAATCTTTCCAAATCCACAATCTCCGGCTCGCGCGCGGCATTGGTTATAACCGTAGTTCCCTCTGCCGTACAGGCTGTAAGCATAATATTCTCGGTAGCCCCGACACTCGGAAAATCAAGATGTATATCGGTTCCGGCAAGCTTTTTCGCCTCGCAGTTTATATATCCGTGTTCCTCTTCAATATTTACTCCGAGTTTTTTCAGTGCTTTTAAATGCAAGTCTATGGGTCTGTTACCTATTTCACATCCGCCCGGCATGGATACTTTTGCCCTGCCGCACCTGGCAATTATTGCGCCGAGAAAAATAATTGACGAACGCATTTGCCGCATAAGCGACTCATCTATAACCTCCGAATCAAATTCCGATGAATCGACAATAAGCATATTTCCGTGCTTTTCTGCCGAGCAGCCGAGACTTTTTAAAACCTCAACCGTTATTTTTACATCCCGCAAATCGGGACAGTTATGTATAACATTTTTCCCGCCGTTTATTACGGTAGCTGCCAATATAGGCAGAACGGCGTTTTTTGAGCCTTGAATGTCAATCTCACCCTCCAGCCTCTTTCCGCCGTTTATTACGAGCTTACTCATACAAGGCAACACCTCCTTACAATGCTGATATATGGTATTACATAATATGGATTGCATTGTAAAAGTGTTACTTGTATTAATTTATTATATCAAATTTTCGACATAAAATCAATAGCTGTTCATAAAGATTTTACATTTCTTCAACGGTTTCTATTCCCAAAAGCGCAAGCGCGGTTTTTATAACCGAAACCGAAGCGTTTACGAGTGCCAGTCTTGCCGCCTTTGTCTCATCATCAACATCCTCTTTCAATATCGGGCATCCGTTATAAAATTTGTTAAAAGCTCTTGCCAGATTGGTTACATAACGGTTTACATAAAACGGCTCATTTTTTTCCGCAGCTGTTTTAACCGCCGCACCAAACGCTCCGAGCTGTGTAACAAGCGCATATTCATCATCCGATGTGATTTTTTCGAAATTTATTTTTTCCGGCACGCTTCCGGCACGGCGCAGTATACTCCTGCCGCGTGCATATGTATACTGAACGTAAGGCGCGGACTCACCGTCAAAATCAAGCATGCTGTCCCATGAAAAAACAATATCTTTTTCACGGCTATTTTTCAAAAACGTATAAATAACCGCTCCGATTCCCACCTTTTCCGCAACCGATTTTTTATCTTCAAGAGACGGATTATTTTCGGAAATAATCGAAAGCGTTTTATTTACCGATTCATCCAGCACTTCTTCAAGGAAAACAACGTCTCCGTGACGGGTGGAAAGCTTCTTGTCCGGGAATTTCACAAGTCCGAAACCAACATGAATACAATCGTCTGTCCAATCAAAGCCCGCTTTTTTCAAGGTTGAAAATATCTGCTTAAAGTGCAGAGCCTGCGGAGTTCCGACAACATATATGCTCTTGTAAAAATCATATGTGCGCTTTCTGTAAATAGCCGCCGCAATATCACGGGTTGCATAAGTAGTCGCGCCATCCGATTTAAGCACCATGCAGGGCGGAATATTTTCCTCCGAAAGGTCAACCACCTGCGCGCCCTCGCTTTCTTCAAGCAGTCCTTTTTCGGTGAGAATGTCCACAACCTCCTGCATTTTGTCGCTGTAAAAACTCTCTCCCGCATAAGAATCAAAAGAAATGCCGAGTTTATCATATGTCTTTTTAAATTCTTTAAGGCTTACATCTCTGAAATATTGCCAAAGCTCGGTAGTTTCCTTGTCGCCGTCTTCAAGCTTTTTGAAATATCCTCTTGCTTCTTCTTCCAGCTCGGGCATTTTTTCGGCTTCTTCATGAAATTTTACATAAATCTTCAAAAGCTCGTTAATCGGGTCTTTTTCAATAACGCTTCTGTCGCCCCAGCGCTTATATGCCGAAATTAATTTACCGAATTGCGTACCCCAGTCTCCGAGGTGATTTATTTTAACCGTCTTATATCCCAGATGCTTATAAATGTGTTCAAGAGAACTGCCCACTGCTGTCGAAAACAAATGACCGATGTGAAACGGTTTCGCGATATTCGGCGAAGAAAATTCCAAAAGTACGGTTTTGTCTTCATTCCCCTCTCCGCTGCCATAGGAGCTTCCTTTACTTTCAATTTCCTCCAGTACGGCTTTTGAATATTCCGCACGGTTATAAAAGAAATTCAAATATCCTCCGACCGCTTCAACCTTTCCGAGCATTTTATCATCGGCAAACTGCTGCGCCAAATCCTTTGCTATAAGAGGCGGTGCTTTGCGAAGAGTTTTTGCCGGAACAAAGCAAGGAAATGCCAAATCCCCGAGCTTTTGTTCCGGCGGAATTTCCAGTGCTCCGCCGACAGCTTCCTCATCAAGTCCGGTCTTTTGGGCAATTTCTTTACATACATATTCTTTAAAATTCATCTGCGTATCATCCTTTATAATTTCTCTTTATCTTTTTGGTTGTTGTTTTTTCAAATTCCACCGAACGGAATTTTATTTTTCTGATTTGCTTATATCCCGCAATTGATTTATTAAACTTTTGAATATCTTTTTTTATCTGCTCTTTTGCGTCCGGGTTTTCGGTGTAAATTTCAGCGGTTATCAGTGAATTTTCATCGTATACTATTACTTCGTCAACATTTTCTATTCTTCCTATAACTGCTTCAAGTTCCTCCGGATATACATTTTTTCCGTTATCGAGCAGGATAAGGTTTTTCTTTCTGCCGGTAACATACACAAATCCGTCCTCGTCAACCGAGCCTATATCTCCTGTTTTAAACCAGCCGTTTTCCATTGTCTCCGCTGTCATTTCGGGATTTTTATAATATCCCATCATTACAATATCGCCTTTTACAAGTATTTCACCTTCGCCGTTTTCGTCGGGATTTTCTATTTTTATATGCACCGTCGGAATAGGAAGTCCCACGCTGCCGAGTTTTATCCAACAATCGCGCGTTATTGCGACAATCGGTGAACACTCCGTTATTCCGTATCCGTTTATGACCGTAATTCCGAAATTATCAAAGCCGTTTACCAATTTTTCATCCAGCGGAGCACCGCCGCAAATTAACATTTCAAGATTTCCTCCGAATGCGGAAAGCACCTGCTTGAAAATGGTTTTTCTCATATCTATGCCGACTTTTCTCAAAGCGTTGCTCACCGCAATAGCCTTTTTGAGCTGCTTTGCTTTTCCTTGTTTTTCGGCTGTTTTCCATATACTCTTATAGAATTTTTCCAAAAACAGCGGTACTATCGACAAATGTCCCGGCTTTGCCTCCGAAATATCGTGCATTATTTTTTTAAGGCTGTTGTTTATATATACCGGATAACCTATCCAGAATTGAGTTACAATATTTGCCATAAATCCGAATGTGTGATTAAGGGGCAGAATATTTACTGTTCCGCGCGGGAATTTGAGTGTTTCAAGGCTGTGCTTTGCGTCACATATCAAATTTCTTTGTGAAAGCATAACGCCTTTCGGTGTTCCTGTAGTTCCCGAAGTGAAAATTATAGCGCAGCATTCGTCTATATTTATCGGTTTATTGATAAATGTATCGTTTCCGTTTTCTATCGCATCCCTGCCATCATTTAACGCCGCTTCGAAATCCTCGGTGCACAATTTTTTAATTTCATAATCACCCAAAGCCGAAAAAAGAGTCTCTTTCTTTTTGGAATATACAATTTCCTCGCAGTCACCCGATTTTATAAGATTTGCAAGTTCTTCATCTCCGAGTTCTTTATCCAGCGGAACGATTACATTTCCTCCCATTACCGCCGCAAAATATGTTATTATCCACTCGTAGCTGTTTTCACCGACAAGGGCAATTTTCTTTCCTCCGCCGAGTTCTTTTAAGTAAAAATAAGTACCGAGTGCGTCTATATCATCTCTGAGTTTTTTAAAGGTAATGTCATTTCTTTCTCCGTCTCTTTCAAAGCTGACAATGTTCTCCGAAGCAAATTCAACGGAGTTTTTGTAAATCATATCTTTCAAATCCGTAAAGTCTTTTATCAAATTATACGGTGCGTTTTTGTTTTTCATATAAAACTCTCCATTCCGCCGCCCTGCATCGGCACAATATAGTAATAAAATTTCTCTTATTCGCAGGAGATATGAATAATAAGAGATTTCAGCCGACCGATAAGGAAATATCGGGTATCGGTTTTCGCCCGAGTGCGTTTTTAATCGAGTGAATTTTCGCACAGGCAATTTAATCTGCCGGAGACTCGGGGGATAGGAAAAAGCTTTGGGGTACCCAAACTCTCCGGGCGTTACAATATACAATTACTTATATTTTACCACAAAAAATGCTTTCTTACAATATTTTTTCAAAAAAAATATTGACAAAATAAGATTTTTGGAAGATAATTATTTATATATATTTTGAATCAGAAAGAAGAATTAACGAAAATGAAAGAATACGGCAAACACTTAAGTGAATTTTTTTGCCTTGCTTTATCCTGCCTTGCGGTATATATTGTAATTTGGTCATTCGCCGGCGGATGGCCGTGGCTTTCCAATCCATATAACTCTTATGTTCTTCAGGCAAAAGCATGGCTGTCGGGACACGTTGACCTCGGCAGAAATTACGAACATTTGGAACTGGCAATATACAAAAGCAAATATTTTGTAAGCTTTCCGCCGCTCCCATCCGTGCTGCTGCTCCCCTTTGCCGTCTTCGGTATATCCGATAACTTTGCCGGCGTTATTGTAAGCCTTATCTCATGCTTTTTTGCATGGCGTTTGTGCAAGGCATTTTCGGTTAAAGAAGCATTTTTCTGTACAGCATTTCTTATGCTTGGCACAAATGTGCTTATCGTCGAAACCAACTCATGGGTTTGGTTTATAGCGCAAAATATGAGTTTTTGCCTTTCTCTTGCGGCATTTTTATTCGCAAAGCAAAAAAAAGGGACTGCATCATGTGCCTGCCTTGCCCTCGCAATACTTTGCCGTCCTCTTCAGATTGTATATTTTCCGCTGATTATTCTTATATTATCAGAAGGCGGATTTTATATAAAAGAAATGCGTAAATGGTTTCTTCTGCCGCTTATTTTGGCGGTTGCATGTATGATATACAATTATGTGCGTTTTGACAATCCGCTGGAGTTCGGGCATAATTACCTGCCGGAATTTATATCCGCACCGAAAGGGCAATTTGATATATCGTATATTCCGGAAAATGCGAAATCGCTTATCCGCTTGCCGCAATTTACGGCAGGAGGTAAGCTTCAATTCCCTCAATTTGACGGGATGTCGGTTTTTCTCTGCTTTCCGATAATAATATTCTGCATATTGTACTCAATCCCAAAGATTACACAGCCGACAGTATGTGTCGGATTAATTACCGCAGCAATTCACATTCTGCTGATACTTTCCCACAAAACCATGGGCGGGTATCATTTCGGCAACCGCTATATTACGGATGTCATGCCATGCTTGTTTTATTTGATGCTTTCCGGCTTTCCGAAAAATGAAACGGTACATAAACGTATTATGCTGCCCTTCTTTTTATTCGGGCTTAGCCTTAA
>CAKSJU010000013.1 GCA_934463455.1 uncultured Clostridia bacterium
CTTGCATTTTATGCCTTGATATGTATTTCGCCTTACCATTTCTTTATCGATTTCATTCATTACCACGAACTTTTTAAGGCTCCACAAAGGACCTATCAGCGTATCGTGCGCGCCGTCTCCGGTCACTCTTTGAATAATCGTTTCTTCCGGAAGCACCTCAAGCTGTTTTATCACAATATCAACATATTCTTCCAACTCCAAGAACCGCAGCTCGCCGCTTAAAAGCATTTTTTCAATCGGAGTTCCCTTAATAACATGCAAAAGATGAATTTTTACGCAATGCGGATGCAGAAGTCCTACCTCTTTTGCGGTTTCAATCATCATTTCGGCATTTTCTCCCGGCAGCCCGTCTATTATATGCACGCATACTTTAATTCCTCTTTCGGTCAGCCGCCGATGCCCCTCCAGGAAATCCGCATATGTGTGACATCGGTTTATAATTTTTCCTGTTTCGTCAAAAATGCTTTGAAGCCCCAATTCAACAATTAAATATGTCCTTTTATTAATCTCGGCAAGATACTCCAGTGTCTCGGGAGAAATACAGTCGGCACGGGTAGCTATGCTCAAGCCGACCACGTTCGGCAGTGCGAGTATCGGCTCAAACTTAGATTTTAAAACATCAAGCGGCGCATAGGTATTCGTATGTGCCTGAAAATAGCCGATATATTTCGCAGCGTCCCACTTTTTTGAAATCATGTCTCTTACTTCATAAAACTGCTCGGTTATGTCCTCTTTGGGATTTCCCGCGAAGTCTCCGCTGCCGGAATCGGAACAGTAAATACATCCGCCGGTTCCCTTGCTGCCGTCGATATTCGGACAGGTAAATCCCCCGTTTAACGACACTTTAAAGACTTTTTCACCGAATTTTTGTCTTAAATGATAATTCCATGTATGATACCTTTTATTATCCGATGAATATTTAAACAAATTATTCATTTTCCGCAAGCCTTTCCGCACATTCAATTCCGTCTGCCGCCGCGGACATTATTCCGCCCGCATATCCCGCACCCTCGCCACAGGGATAAAGACCTTTTATATTCGATTGGCAATCCTCTTGTCTCAAAATTCTCACCGGTGAAGAGCTTCTTGTTTCCGGAGCGGTCAAAACAGCATCATAGCTGTCAAATCCATGTATTTTTTGCGCAAAAATCGGTATAGCCTCACGCATTGCCGCACACACAAATCCCGGAAGACATTCGTCAATTCTGCCCAATGTCACTCCCGGGCGATAGGTCGGTTTAACCTCGCCGCATTCGGAGGATTGGATATTTTTAAGAAAATCTCCCACAAGCTGCGCAGGTGCATTTGCGTTTTTTCCGCCGCTTTCGAATGCCGCCCTTTCTATTTTCTCCTGAAATTTTATTCCGTCAAGAGCTTTTTCTCCGAAATCCTTAGGATTGACGCCCACAAGCAATGCCGCATTTGCGTTTTCTCCGTCTCTTCTGCTTTCGCTCATTCCGTTTGTAACAATGCCGCCGGTCTCCGAAGCCGCTCCTATCACTTCACCGCCCGGACACATACAAAACGTATATACTCCGCGTCCGCTCGGAAGATGCACCGAAAGCTTATAATCAGCCGCTCCCAGCAAGGGGGCAAAATCTCCGTACTGATTTTCATTTATAATCGATTGCTTATGCTCTATTCTTGCCCCGACCGAAAACGGCTTTGCAATCATGTTTACTCCCTCCGCAAAAAGCTCACGGACGGTATCGCGCGCACTGTGTCCGATTGCAAGAATTACTCTTTTTGCCGGTATTTCCTCGTCCTCGGTTATAACGGCGCAGACAGCCGAATTTTTTATTTTAAGCTTTTTTACGCAGCAGTTAAAACGTACTTCTCCGCCGTTTTTTATAATATATTCGCGCATATTTTTTACAACGGAGCAAAGTACATCCGTACCTATATGCGGCTTTGCGAAATATAAAATTTCCTCGGGTGCGCCGAATTTGACAAAATATTTTAAAACCGTTCGGCATCGGATATTTTTTATTCCGGTGGTCAGCTTTCCGTCCGAAAACGTTCCCGCGCCGCCCTCGCCGAACTGCACATTTGAATTTGGATTAAGAATACCGTATGTCCTGTATCTTTCCACACTTTTCATTCTTTCTTCCACAGGCTCGCCGCGTTCCAAAAGAATGGGTTTGTGTCCGTTTTCCGCAAGCATGAGTGCGGCAAAAAGTCCCGCAGGTCCGCTGCCTATTACAATCGGTCGATCGGCTCTCGGCTTTGCGGACGGAAAGCTGTAAGCTTTTTCTTCCGCAATACTGACATTCTTTTTGCCGATATACTTTTTTTCATTTTTCGCCGATATATCAACCGTACACAAATAATGCACATCGGTTTTTCTCCGCGCATCAATCGATTTTTTATAAAAATGCCATGACTCTATATCTTTTATACCGGTTTTTTCCGCAATCAATTCGGTGGTTATCTCTTCTCCCGGCTCTATCCTTATATTGCTCACCCTAATCAAGATTTCCACATCCTTTTTGTTTGCTTGCGCTCATTCCCGCGACATACCCGCTTGCCCATGCCCATTGCAGATTATATCCGCCGCAATCGCCGTCTATGTCGAGTATTTCTCCGGCAAAGTACAATCCGCGCACCTTTTTTGATTCAAGTGTTGACGGGTCAACTCCGGAGGTTTCTATTCCTCCCGCCGTTACCTGAGCATTTTTCCAGGGCATAACCCCCGTAACCGAAAAGCTCCACGACTTTATCTTCCTTGCCGCCGTTTCGATTTCTCTTTTTGAAAGGGTTTTCGCATCCCTCGAAAGAGGCACCGTATCACACGACTTTAAAAGCACCTGTCCGAGCTTTTTAGCCAACATTCCCGTAAAATACGTTTCGAGAGTTTTTTTGTGATATTTCCTTTCCTCAAGCATCCGAACAACCTGTTCATATGAATATTCCGGCATTAAATCAAGCCGTATTTCACCATTTTTGCGGGTTGAAGCAAGGCGCGACAAATCAAAAATCGGAGGTCCGGAAAGTCCGTATTCGGTAAATAAAATTTCGCCCCCGACTTTTTTTACAAGCTTATCATTTTCAAAAAAGGCTGCCGTGCCGTTCACCTTTAGTCCCTGCAGTGCTTTTGTATAAGTATTTTCGGTTTTTACCTGCACCAGCGACGGATAAAGCTTTGTGGTCTTATGTCCGAATTTTTCCGCAAGCTTATACCCGCTCCCGTCCGAGCCGAGATTCGGCGATGCCTTGCCGCCCGCCGCAAGAATAACCTTTTCCGCTTCAACCGTTTCGCCGCTTGTTGAAATCAGCCTGAAACAATTTTTCCCGCGCTTTATATCATTTACTTCAAAATTACATATGGTTTTTATGCCGAGTCTGTCCGCTTCGTACCTTAACACATCCGATACAGCGGCAGCCTGAAGAGAATACGGAAAAATCTTTCCGTTTTCCTCTTCTTTCGGCACAATTCCGAGATTTTCAAAAAAATCAAGAGTTTCCTCAACCCAAAAACGGCGCATAACTCCGCGGACAAACCGCGGGTCGGAGCCATGATAGTTTTTTTCCGACGCGTTTCTGTTGCTCATGTTGCATCTTCCGTTCCCGGTAGCCAATATTTTCCTTGCCGTTCGGTCGCATTTTTCACAGATTGTAACGCGGACGCCGTTTCGGGCGGCGGCGATTGCCGCAGTATAACCTGCCGCACCTCCGCCTATTACCGCAATATTCATACTATTCACGCGCTTTCTTTTTATTTTCCCAATTAGTCACAGCTTCCGACACAATCATCTTAATAACAGTCATCATCGGAACTGACAAAAGCATTCCCCCTATTCCGAACAATCCGCCGCCCAAGGTGACCGCAAATATAATCAAAAGCGGACGTACCTCAAGCTTATTGCCCATAATTTTCGGTCCGATAAAATTGCCGTCCACCTGTCCGAGAACAAGGAGTCCCGCCGCAACCCATACCGCTTTCATTATTCCGCCGCTGAAAATCGTAAACAAAACAGTGAGGCAGTTTGATATAATTGCTCCGAAATACGGAATAAGATTACAAAGTCCTATAAATGTTCCGAATATAATCGAATACTTAACCCCGATAATCGAAAGAATAATTGTCGCAAGCACTGCTACAATAAAAGCGTCAAGCACACAGGAATATATATAATTCGAAAAAATGACATTTATTCTGGAAAGATAAACTTTTACTCTTTCCTCTTTTTCTTTCGGAATAACCAATGCAAGCAGCCTGTTCAAACCGCTTATCAATTGCTCGCGGTCAATCAGCATATAAATCGAAACAATCAGACCGATAAATACATTGAAAAGTCCGGAGGTAAAGCTCATTGCGCCCTTTGCATATTTTCCGAATTCTCCCATGTTAATACTGTTTAGTATATTCTGAACGGTTGCTTTTGCCGTGTCTCCGTTAATTTCCACGAAAGTTATGCCCAACTTTTCCTGTAGTGCTTCAAGCTCTCCCAGCGCATTCTGTGTAAAAGGAATAATGTTATTGTAAAGGTCAGTTACATTGTTATATAAACTCGGGATAACCGTCCTGACCGCAATTGCAATCAATAAAATAAATATAATGTAAACGCTCAGAATCGCAAGCATTTTGCTTTTTTCCTTTACAAATTTTACATTAGCTCCGGAATAAAGCTTTTCGAGCTTTTTGCACGGCAGGTTAAGAATATATGCAATGACAAAGCCTATAATAAACGGAGTGAGTGCCGAGAACACATCCCCAATAAAGGAAAGCACATGCTGCATGTTATCAAACGTCTTATAAACCGCTATAAGCGCAACTCCGAATACAAATGCGATTATCCATTTCATATACTGACGATAATTTTTCATAATAATCTCCATTCCGCCGCCCTGCACGGACAATCAAATTATTTTCATCTTTTGCTAAAAACAAAGGGGCAACCAAAATTTTGGTGCCCGTCTTTGTTAAATTTTATTCATCTTCAATCAATACAAGACTTGCCACAAACGCTCCGTTTGTCATTGTTCCTCTTACGCTTACGACATCGCCTTCTTTAATGTCCGCAAAGGTTTTTGTTGTTCCGGCGGAGTTTATAAATCTTGTCGAAGAATCCTTACAGTAAACAATTTCTTCGGCAGATGAATCATTTTCGGTATATCTGATTTTTATAAATCCATAGGATTTATTGGTTGCCGTTACCGTTCCCGACTTGCTGTAAGCAACGCTTGACGCCGCAAGTGCGGTAATCTTCTTCACTGCTTTGCTTTCGATAAGCATGGATATTTTATCACCTACGCGAAGGTCATAAAGTGTTGCCGCTTTCTGATTGATTATAATTTCAACCTCCGAGGTTATATCATATGTTACATCGCTACCCTTAACCTCAACGACTATCTTGGGCTGTGCGGCAATTTCCATTGATTTTATTGTGCCCTCAACGGTTTTGATAATAGACTCGGCTTTGATTTTTGTTACTACGCCGTATTCCAAAGTAAGTGTTGCCGTATCGCCCACATAAACATCTGCGAGCGTTGCCGGAGTATCGTTTTTCTCAACCTTAACATCCGACGCAACCTTGTACTGCTTTCCGTTGTAAGTCTCTTCAGCATGTCCTATGGTTATCATGCCGTCGTCAATAATCGAAAGCTTTTCAATTGTAGCGCGTGTAATTGTGCTTTCTTTGGGCATTGCGTTAATTTTCGCAACCTTTCCGCCCGCAAGCTCAAGTGTTATAGAATCTGCTTTCTGGAAATCTCTTATTGTCGCTTTTTCTCCGTTATATGTTACTTCAAGGTCACCGCTGAGCGTAAAGCTTCTGTTTTCGCCGTCTATTTTTACCGTAATCGTAACAACACCGTTAGAGGAAGAATATCCCTGATAAATTCCCTCAACCGTCTCGTCCGGAACGGAATTTAATACATCAACATAAACAAGCTCGTTGCAAACATAGGTAAACGCGGCATTCACACCCTCCGGAATAAGCTTTGCCTGTACAAGGTCTCCGTCCATGTAAAATCTTGTATTGCTGCTGTATCCCATAAGTCCGTATTGACCGTCTTCATCGTAAAAAGCAACGTTGGAGCTGTCTATACTGTCAAACTTCATATCCTCTACCGTAAGTCCCATAACATCAACTGTTTTGGAAAGCATTACCGCAATCTGGCTTCTCAGAACTCCGGATGTCGGCGAAAAGCTTCCGTCGTTCATTCCGGACATTATTCCCTTTTTCGTAACATAATAAACATACTGGCTCGACTTTGTCGGGATTTGCTTTGCGTCGGTATATTCAAGGTCAATCATGATTTCCGAGGTTGCCTCTTTTTCGGCACATAATGATTTTGTAATAACAATCGCCGCTTCATGTCTCGGCATTGCTTCATTCTTCAAATCACCTTTAAGATATATATCCAGTTCGGATTCTTTTAAAGCACCGCGATAAAGCAAATATGCAATATCCTCAACGCCGAAGTTAAGCTCATATTTTTCAATTTTATCGGCATATTTTGCCTGTGCCGCTTCCAAAGCGGCTTTGTTTACCTCGCTTCTCGAGCCCATAGCTCTTGCAAAAAGTGAAAGTGCCTCAAGACGTGTAATGCTGTTATCCGGGCGGTATGTACCGTCTTCATATCCGCTTATAAAGCCTCTTTCGGACATATCCTCAATATATCCCGCCGCCCATTTATAACGGTCTCCCGATATATCGGAAAATACGGAGGTATTTTCCGCAAAAGCCGGAACAGCTTGTATACATGCAAGCGATAACAATGCTGCCGTTGCTGATTTAAAAAACTTTTTCATCATTGTAATCATTCCTTTCGTTTAAACAAGTTTTATATATAGTTATAATATCATATTTTGTAAAATACCGCAATAATTCTTGTTTATTTGTATTATTTTTGTAACATACGCATAAAAAGTTTTTAATCTTTTTCGAAAGTATATTCTTTTTTGTTTTTTATTTCGGGAGAAACCGATTTAAAAAGCGCCAATCCCGCAATTTTTGCCGCACCCGCTTCGCGAAGAGTCTTTGCGCATTCTCTCATTGTTGCACCTACCGTATACACATCGTCCACAAGCAAAACGGATTTGCCTTTTAGCTGCATGCCGCGTGCCGAAAAAGCATCCTTTATATTTATACTTCTTTCTTCATAGCTTAACTCGCTTTGCCGCCTTGTATTAATTATTCTGAACAAAACCTCCTCGGAATATTCGGTATCGAGAGCCTCCGCAACCCTTTGCGCAAGCAGCGCCGCCTGGTTATAGCCCCTCTCGGTCATTCTTTCGGCGGAAAGCGGTACCGGCACAATCAAGTCAAAATCGCCGTCATGCCAAAATTCCTTTATGCAATCTATCATGAATTGCGAAAAAATTTCGGCATAAGCGCGCTCCCCAAAAAACTTATATCTGATAAATGCTTCTCTGAGCACTCCTGTATACGGAAACGAGCAGAGATAATACTTTAAGTCCGTCTTTCCTTTAAAAACTGCCGGCGAGCTGTATTTGTCGATTTTTTCCATGCAATCATTGCATATGCAAATATTTTCCTCCCCGCGAAAACCGCACCCGTACGGAGTACGCTCACGGCAAATAATGCACATCGGTAGCCGCGGCATAAATATTTCTAAAAAATCCAAATGCTTTATATCCATATTATCCTCTTTCCCGAAATAAGTATTACCGACCGATTATACCGTCTCGGTCAAAAATACCTCCTTATAAAAATAAGAAAAGCTGTCCGCGGATTTTTTTGCGGTCTTAAAGTCATTGAAAATCCCGAATACCGTTGAGCCGCTTCCGCTCATCATAGCCGCTTCCGCGCCGTTTAAGCGCATTTTTTTGCCTATTCCCTTTATTACCGGATAGTCCGCCGCAGACACATCCTCCATAACATTAAACATAGTCTCCGGCGCATACGAATCGGCGGAGAGTGAATTTATAAAATCCGAGCTTTTAGGATGCTCTGTTTTTTCCTCACTGTCAATTTTTTCATATATTGCAGCGGTTGAAATGCCGAACGGCGGTTTTACCAGAAGAACATGTCTTTTCGGGAATGATGCTGTCGGCGTAAGCTTTTCGCCTATTCCGCTGCATAAAACAGTTCCTCCCATCATGCAGTAAGGCACATCCGCGCCCAATTCCGCCGCAAGGCTCAAAAGCTCCTCATCGGTAAGCGGATTTGAAAAAAGCGCGTTAAGACAGGTCAATACCGCCGCGGCATTTCCGCTCCCTCCCGCCAATCCGGCGGAAATCGGAATATTTTTGTGTATAAATATTTTTACTCCTTTTTGTATTCCGGTTTTTTCAAAAAATCTTTGCGCAGCCTGATATGCGATGTTTTTTTCATTTGTCGGCAGATATTTTATGTTTGTGGTAACAAAAATACCCTTTCCGACAATGTCGGTTATGACCAAATCAAAAAGTCCGACCGTTTGCATAACGGTCTCAATTTCATGGTATCCGTCTTCTCTTTTCCCCAATATATCGAGAGTTAAATTGATTTTTGCGTAAGATCTCGCAATTGCTCGGTTTCCGGAAATAACAAGCTCATCGGCAATTTTCATAAAAATTTCCTTTCCGCCGTACGGGACGGCAATCATTCAATCAAATTATCCTTTCAAAAGCTCATGGGACATATCCACAACTTCCTTTATTTTCTCTTCGGTAACGCATGTCTCACATTCGCGCTTTTTCAAGTATATCAAATATTCTATATTTCCCTCCGGGCCCTTTATCGGCGAATACGAAAGTCCCGCCGCAAAAAATCCTATCTCCTTTGCAAAATCGGCAATTTTTTTCACAACCTCGTAATGCACCTTTATATCGCGTACAACGCCTTTTTTGCCGACCTGCTCTCTTCCGGCTTCAAACTGCGGTTTTATTAAAGCTATAAGTTCTCCGTCCTCACCCAAAAGCTCCTTTGCAACCGGCAAAACAAGCTTTAAGGAAATAAAAGATACGTCTATAGAAGCAAAATCAAGCACTTCTCCTATCATTTCGCGCGTTACATATCTTATATTTGTCCGTTCCATGTTAACAACTCTATCGTCATTTCGCAGCTTCCACGCAAACTGCCCGTAGCCCACATCAACGGCAAAAACTTTTTTTGCGCCGTTTTGAAGCATGCAATCGGTAAAGCCTCCCGTGGACGCGCCTATGTCCATAGCGGTTTTTCCCTCAAGCACAATCGGAAATTCTTTCATCGCTTTTTCCAGCTTAAGTCCGCCGCGGCTGACATATTTTAATGTTTCGCCCCTTATTTCGGCAACGGTGGTCTCGGGATTTACAAGCATCCCCGCCTTATCACATTTTTGGTTATCGATATAAACCTCACCCGCCATAATCATCGCCTTTGCCTTTTCGCGGCTCGGAGCAAGATTTTTCTCGGTCAGGAAAATATCAAGTCTTATTTTTTCACTCATTTGTTTTTTTCTCCCCGGCACATTTTTACAGCCGATTGTAATTCTAAAGCTTCATATTGTTAAAAGCCTGCTTTATTTTATCCGATATATCTTTCGCATCCAAATGATAATATTTATCCAATTCCTCACAGCTTCCGTGCGTAATCGGTTTTCTCGGATATGCAAATCCAAGTATTTCTATATCTTTTTTGTCCGCAAACGCTTCCGCCGCAATGCTGAAAATACCTCCTATTTCCGAATGGTCTTCAATTACTGCGGCAAGCTTTGTTTTCTGTATGGATTTTAACAGAGTTTCTTTATCAAGCGGAACAATTGTGGAAAGCTCAACAATTTCCGCATCGATTTTATCCTCTGCCAATATATTTTTCACCCTTTCGGCTTGATTCATCATTCTTCCCGAGGATATAAGCGTTACATCCTTACCCTCCGAGCAAATCCGCGCACGGCCGAACTCAAATTTATCTCCGCCGTCATACTCCGCACAGCCTCTCGGATATCGTATTGCAATAGGTCCCGAATGACGGCAGACCGCATATTCAAGCATTTGTTCCAATTCCGCAAAGGAAGAGGGCGAAAGAACTGTCATATTCGGCATATGCGAAAGATATGCAATATCATAAAGTCCGTGATGAGTTTCTCCGTCCGCTCCGACAACTCCCGCACGGTCAATGCAGAATACCACATGCAGATTCTGAAGACAGACATCGTGCAAAATCTGGTCGTATGCTCTTTGACCAAAAGACGAATAAAGCGCAATAACCGGCGAAAACCCCGAAATTGCCAATCCCGCCGCAAAGGTCACCGCATGCTGCTCGGCAATGCCGACATCAAAAAATCTGTCTTTAAATTTTTCCGCAAATCCGTCAAGTCCGGTACCTATAGGCATTGCCGCTGTTATTGCCACAACCTTTTCATTTTTTTCGGCAATATCGCAAAGCGTGTCACCCATAATTTTGGAATAATCCAGCTTTGACGATTTTACAATATTTTCGGAATCCGCATCAAAATTGGATACCCCGTGAAAATACTGCGGGTCTGCCTCCGCCGGAGCATATCCCTTTCCCTTTTTGGTGTGTATATGAACAATTACCGGCTTCTGTGCCTCTTTTGCGGCTTTCAATGCAGAGGTCAAAGCGTTTATGTTATGCCCGTCAACCGGGCCTATATATTCAAATCCCAAATCGTCAAAAATCGTCGGCGGAAGAATAATATTGTGCACAATTCTTTTGGTATGACGGATAAATCCCGCAAGAGCATTTCCGCAAAGCGGAATTTTCGACAAAAATTTCTCGGCACGTTTCTTGGACTTATAGTATCCCGGCTTTGCCCGAAGATTTCTCAAATACTTTGATATTGCGCCCACATTTCTGGAAATGGACATCGCATTGTCGTTAAGCACAAGAATAAGCTTTGTATTCTTGTGACCCGCATCGTTCAAAGCCTCATAAATCATTCCGCCGGTAAGTGCTCCGTCGCCGAATACCGCAATAACATTTTCGCTTCCTCCCGACAAGTCCCTTGCCCGTGCAAGTCCCAGTGCCGCAGATACCGATGTTGAGCTGTGTCCCGTGTTAAAGCTGTCGTATTCGCTCTCCGATGTCTTCGGAAAGCCGCTCATTCCGCCGAATTTGCGCAGGTTTTTAAATCCGTCCCGTCTGCCGCTCAAAAGCTTATGCACGTACGACTGATGTCCCACGTCCCACACAAGCTTGTCGGACGGAAAATCAAAAACCCTGTACAGGGCAATCGTCAGTTCAACCACTCCGAGGTTGGACGCCAAATGACCGCCGGTTTTTGATACGCTTTTTATAAGAAACTCTCTTATTTCCGCCGCAAGTCTTTTACACTCGCCGACCGACAGATTTTTTACCTCCCGTCCGATATTGGCATTATTTAAATATTCCGACATATTTATTACCTTCCGTTGCAATTTTAATAAATCAATTATATCATGCTTTATTTATTTTGTAAACAAAAATTGACAAAAAAGTAGGGGACGATGCAAACAATCGTCCCGCAAAAAAACAAAGCCGTACAAACTGTTCTAAAATAAATCCCGCCGCATAAAATAAAGGCATAGGGAATTTTAACAGGCGGACAAGTGAAAGGACGGATACAAATGTTTATTGCAAATAACGAAAAAAACAATCTCGATATAATCGAATTTCTGCCCAAGCGGATAAGAAAAATTATGTACTTTCTTCCCACCGAGGGACTTGAAGAAATCAGGTTGCGCTTAGGGCTTCCGATTACTCTTTCTTATACCGACAGATGCCGTTACATAAAACCCTCGGGCGAATTGTCCTCAGGCTACACAGGCTGCCTTATTGCTTCAAAAGCGGATTTAATAGAAGGCATGGAGCTTATAAGCGAGGCTTCCGTTTACGCGCTCACCGACGAAATAAAAAACGGTTATATAACGGTAGGCGGCGGCAACCGTGTAGGAATATGCGGAAACGCTGTTTCGGAAAGCGGAAAAATCACAAATATAAACCATGTTTCCGGGCTTAATTACCGTATTGCAAAAGAGGTTTTGGGCGCGGCGAAAAATATAATGCCTTACGTCTACAACCAAAGCCACATCCGCAACACTCTTATTATTTCTCCGCCCCAATGCGGAAAAACAACTCTTCTGCGCGATGTTGCACGTTCGCTTTCCGAGCTCGGCAAAAAGGTAAGCATTATTGATGAACGAAATGAAATATCTGCCATGTCGGACGGAAAAAGCGGATACAATCTCGGAATATCCTGCGACATTTTAAGCGGTGCGTCAAAAGCAGAGGGAAGTCTCCTTATGCTGCGGAGCATGTCACCGGATGTAATCATCACGGACGAGCTGGGTGCGGATGAAGAGGGCAGAGTTCTCTCCAAAATAGCCGCTTCGGGAGTGAACATTATCTCAAGCATTCACGCTTCAAGCCGTTCCGATTTACAAAAAAGAGCGGAAATTGCCGCCATATGCCCGTTTTTCTCTTGCTTTGTAACCTTAAGCAGAAGAAACGGAGTAGGCACGGTTGAGGAGATTTACTGTGCCGATTAAGTGGCTCGGAGCGGCACTTACAATTCTTTCGGGAATTTTGTGGGGATTGCAGAAATCCGGCACACTTTTAAAAAGAGAACGTTCGCTGAAAAATATAATAACCGCATTGGGCATGCTTGAAAGCGAAATCACCTTTTCTTCGCACAAGCTGAAAACCGCTTTCCGCATCATATCAAAGGTATGTCCGTGCGAGGGACTTTTTTCAGAAACTGCGGATATGCTGGGCAATGCCTCTGCTTTTTGCGCATGGCAAACCGCTCTGGAAAAAACCGAAAAAAAGCTCGGTATATCGGAAAAAGATGTTCAAATTATCAAGCTTCTTGCGCCGGAACTCGGAAAGTCGGACAAAGAGCAGCAAATAAGAAACCTGCGCCATGTTTCGTCTCTTTTAAGCACTGCCGCAAACGAAGCTCACGAAGAATACCTGCGGTCGGCAAAAATGTACCGCAGTCTGGGGCTTTTTGCAGGACTTTTTATTGCGATCCTGCTCATATAACCTTAGCACAGATCAGGCAAAAGAAAGAGATGCGGGATTTATTTTAAACTATATCGGGAACGTTACTCTGATTAAAAAAGAAGGGTGGTACTAATGAATATAGACTTGGTATTTCAAATAGCCGGAGCGGGCATTGTTGTAGCGGTTTTAAACCAGCTGCTGATACGTTCGGGGCGCGAAGAACAGGCACTTCTTACGACCATAGCCGGATTGGTGTGCGTTCTTCTTATTCTTGCGCGCGAAATCGGGACTCTTTTCGAAACAATAAAACAGATTTTTAACTTCTAAAAGGAAAAAAATGCCATGGATTCGTTTAAAATAGCCGCCGCCGGCATAATCTGCGCCATTCTCTGCGTAACCGTCCGAAATCAAAAGCCGGAGCTTGCCCCGGCGGTAACCGTTGCAGCGGGAATAGTGTTATTTTTGGGTATACTCCCCGACATAGGCGCGATAATTGCCGAATTTGACGAAATTTTAAAAAAATGCCGCTTAGCTCCGGAATATTTTTACGCCGTGATAAAGCTTACGGCAATTGCTTACATTACAAAATTTGCCGCCGAAGTCTGCCGTGATTGCAGCGAAAACGCAATAGCCTCAAAAATCGAGCTTGCCGGAAAAATTACGGTTTTGGCGATGACCGCACCGATTATCGGCGATTTTTTAAATTTAATTATAGAAACTCTCAACAACTTCGGTTAGGCATTGGGAAATCTAAACCCCATATGCCTGATCACGGGGGATAAATTTATGAAAGCAAAATATACAGCAGCCGCCGTTTTTTTTATCATTATTCTTTGTATAAGCTCGGCTTTTGCCGAGGACTATACCTATATAGACGGCGAAAACATTTACAATACAACCGTTGAAGAAATAAGCGGCGGAAAATTTTTTTTAAATCCCTCCGAGCTTATACAAGAGGGGGTAAATTCTCTTTTCAAGGAAATCAGGGAAAGCCGTGCCGAGATGATTAATTTACTTGTCATTGCCGCCCTCTCCGCCGTTTTACAGATACTCAAAACCACCGGTGAAGAAAAGGAAGTGAGCGAAACCGCTTTTTTTGCCTGCTTCACTCTTATGACTGTATCGGCTCTTAAAATTTTTTCGGTAACGGTAGGCTACGGAATGAGTATAGTAACGCAAACCTGCGAATTTGTAACAAAGCTTTCGCCCGTTTTCGCCGCTTTAATTGTGTCGGGAGGCGGAACGGTATCGGCGGCGGCATTCCGTCCCGTGCTGTCGGCGGCGGTTTATGTTATGACTCTGCTTGTTGAAAACTGTATTGTCCCGATGATATATTCAAGTGCCGTTCTCGGCATAGTAGGGCATATAACCGAGCGCCTTAAAATATCCGCACTTACAAATCTTATTCGTTCCGCCGCAAAATGGCTGCTTATGGCATCCCTTACGGTTTTTACCGGAGTTACCGCAATATACGGATTTTCCGCCCCCGCATTTGACCAGGTTGCCGTCAAGGGCATAAAATTTGCAGTCGGAAGCTTTGTCCCGGTTGTGGGAGGAATACTTTCCGAAACGGTGGAAACGGTTTTGAGCGGTACTCATCTTATGAAAAATGCTGTAGGTACCGCGGGGATTATATCACTTGCCGCCTGCTGCGCAATTCCGATAATAAAAATCTTTGCAATATATTTAATGCTGCGCATATCAGCGGCAGCGGCAGAGCCTGTTACCGACAAAAGAATTTCCGACATGCTCGGAGAAATTGCCGCATCGGTGTCGCTGGTTTTGGCAATGGTTATAACCGCGTCGGTTCTTTTTATAATCTGTATTGCCATCATACTCGGTGCAACATAAAATAAGGGGGAAATAAAATATGAAAGCCTATATAATTCAAATAATCGGAGGTGCGCTTCTTGCGGTTTTTGCCGATATTTTTTCTCCCGCCGGATGGAAAAAATACATCGGAGTAATAACAGGCATAATTCTCATTACAATTATTATAACTCCGCTTGCAAAACTCAAAAACACCAACGTGCTTTCCTCCTACAGAAGCTTTGATACCGAAACGCAGGTGCGCGGCGAAGAAATCTATTCGGATATGCTGAAAAAGGAATTTTCCGAAAATCTTGCACTTGACATAAAGGAACGCGTCAAGGATGAATTTTCAAAGGAGGTTTCGGTTGAAGTTTCGGTTGAAATGAACGAAAAAGGAGGCATAAAAAAAATAACGAAAATTGTTCTTCACGGAATTGAGCCGAACAAGGAAATTTGCGGCAGAATTTCGTACATATACAACGTTGACGAGGTGGTTTGCGATGTCGGCTGAAAAAATTTTTTCAAAAATAAGGAATACAAATTATATTTATGTAATATTAATTATTGGAGCAGCGGTCATGCTTTTTTCGTCTCTTCCGGAAAAAAAGCCTGCCGAGAATACACAAAGTGTATCAAGCAGCGTATACGAAGAGGAGAAGCTCTCTAAAATTCTTTCCGAAATAGAGGGCGCGGGAAAAGTGTCCGTTATGATTACTTACTACACTACCGCGGAAAAGGCGATTGCATATGAAACCAAAAACGATAAAAAAGCCGACACTTCAAACGGCTTCGGCGGCGAAAGCCTTGACGAAAAAGCGGTAATGTCGAAAAACGAGCCGGTTGTACTCAAAGAAATCTACCCGGCGGTAAAAGGGGTGGTGGTTATAGCAGAAGGAGCAAATTCTCCGCAGGTCAAGCAGGCATTGTACGACGCTGTTTCGACCTCAATGGGGGTAGCAATTCATAAAATCTGCATTCTTGCAGGATAGAAAGGTAAGTGGTATTGTGAAAAAACGAGGAGGCAAATTCATGATGATTTTAAAACGCAAAGAAGTGGTTGCCGCGGCATTGGTTGTTCTTATCGGCGTTGCCGGATATTTAAACTGGTCCTATCAGGATGAAATCCGCGTAACGGACGGAGAAATATATGCGGAAACCGGCAAACGGCTCGGCGAAGCCCAATATGTAAGCACTACAAAATCCGATGTAGAGGACAAAGACAAGGCCGATACAAAAGAAACCGCAAAAGAGGATAAAAGCAAAGATAAAGAGGACAGCAAAAAAGAGGATAAAAAAGAGGATTCGGAAAACGCCAAAGCAGATGCGGACAGCTTTGCTTCGGCAAGAATAGAAAAAGAAAACGCACGCTCAAAATCGCTTGAGATCCTAAACCAGACCGCGGCAAACGAAAGCTTTTACGACGACACCCGCAAACAGGCGCAGGAAAGAATATTAAAAATGGCTTCCAATGTTGAAAAAGAGGCTACAATAGAAAATATCGCAAAAGCAAAGGGTTATTCCGAAATAGCGGTATACATAGACGGCGAAGCGGTTGATATGCTTATTAAAAAAGCGGATCTTTCCGAAAGCGACATAACAAAGCTTAAAGATATTGCGGCTCAGCAGCTTAATATCGGCGCAAATGATATTAAAATTGTACAAATAAAATAATTTTTTACAAAATTGCGCAAAATAAGGATTGAAATATTCATATTATTCTGCTATAATATAATAAAATCCGTTTTGCACAAGGAGGAAATTATCATGGAAAACGATATTATTGAAGAAGTTGTTGAGCTTCCCGCAAATGAATCAGAAGAAGAAAAAGTAGGCAACGTTAAAATAGCGGTTGACGTTGTTGCCACAATTGCGGGTATTGCCGCGTCGGAAACAGAGGGCGTTGCCGAAATGAACGGTTCTCTTGCCGGAGGAATTGCAGAAATTTTCGGAGCCAAAAAAAATCTTTCAAAAGGCGTAAAGGTTGATATAAACGAAAACGACGCCGTTATAGACTTGTATATCACCGTTGACTACGGAATACGTATTCCCGAGCTTGCGTGGGAAATTCAGGAAAATGTTAAAAACAGCGTGGAAACAATGACGGGACTTAACGTTGTAAAGGTCAACATTCATGTCGAAGGCGTAAGCTTTGCAAAAGAAAAGGCTCAGGCTGCGGCGGATGCAAGTGCTTCGAAAAAAAATGATGCCGAAGACGAGATAATCGTTGAGGATTCGATTCCCGAAGATATACCAGAAAGCGATGATCTTTAAATTCTCTTTAAAATCAAAAAACGGATTTTCCGATTGGAAAATCCGTTTTTTGATTACTCCTCCTCTGAGGCTTTGCCCCGAGAATATACCTCGCCCCATTTGCAAAAACGTAACTCGGGAATTTCCCTCACAGAAATTTTCTCATTTCGTTTCGCATAACAAACACGCACATTGAAGCAAAAAACCGTGCAGGTGATTTTAAACTCGTTCGCGTTTGTTTTATTAACCTGACCCATATAATATATCAAAAATGCAATACTATTTCAATAAAACTCATTTTGTTTGTACGCTCGACGAAAATTGCAAATGGGGAATAAATAAAAAAATATCACTTTGTAACGGTTTTTAATTCAAAACTCCGCTAAATAACCGTAAGCGACACAATATGATAACATAGTAAAAATGGGTAATGGAAAAATGTCCTTTTGTGCATATTGCACAAGCAAATTAAAACCATATATCGGAGTTACATGTATCAGATGATATAACCCCATTTTCGATTTCTATTATTCCGAAGGTATGACCGTACCTTATACTCCCCGGATTTAAAAGGAGCAAGCCTTTCTCTTTTTTCATATAAGATACATGCGTATGTCCGAATATCGCCGCATCGGCTTCCTCCGAAAGAGCCTTTTCGCAAAATGTTCGGTAATCATATTCAAACTTCACACCGTATTTGTGTCCGTGCGACAGAAAAAATCTTTTCCCTCCCGCGTCAAAAACCAAATCAACAGGCGCGGCAGAATAATCACAATTGCCGGCAACTGCTTTAACTTCAATATTCGGAAAAAGCTCCTCAAGCTTTTTTGCATCCCTAATACAGTCTCCCGCATGTATAACCATATCTGTTTTCGGCAGCTTATCCAATACCGACTTGCAAATATTTACATCACCGTGAGAGTCGGAAAAAACAATTATTCTCATATTCGACACTTCCTTGTTCCATAGTATAACATATTTTTTTTCAAAGTACCATATAATGACAAAATTTGTAATATAAATGTCACAAAATGTCAAACTCTTTTCATATTACGACAAGGATAATTGACAAAAAATACGCGGCTGTAATGGTATAATAAATAATACCATTACCGGGAAAGGAGCAAAAGATAAAAATTATGAAAGTATTAACATTAGGGAAAAAAGTACAGGTGCGGTTTCCCACCGCAGAAGATTTTGTAAAAACGGGGCTGCTTTTTTTGATAAGCAGGGCAACCGTCATGGGGGTGTCTCCGTTCGGCATTGCATTTTGGGCAGCGGCAATTCCCGAACGATCGGCATATCTGGGGCTTATCGGAATGCTTGCCGGAATTTTTTCCGCAGGAGGCGATGTCTTAAAATATTCGCTTGCCGCGGGACTCTATCTGATTTATACATACTTTCGGAAAAGCAGGCTTACCGACCCGATATTCTGCGGGTTTGCCGCCCTTATCGGCGGCGTTGTTTCGTCGATATTCTCCGGACAAGCTCCGATTTACATGGCCATGTCAATTCCCGAAGGAATTTTGACCGCGCTCGGATATATGGCGGCAATGCACGCCAATAAATTTGTCAAGGCATACAAAAACAACACAAAAGCGTCCCAGGAAGAGATAATTTCCGCCGTGATTATGTGCGGTATTTTTCTGACCGGTTTTTCCGGGATTTATATAACCCACAACCTGCACGTGTGCACCTTTTTGGGAATATATCTTATTCTGTGCCTTTCAAAATGCGTTTCGGCAGCAGCGGCGGGCAGCATAGGTCTTGCACTCGGACTTATATGCAGCATGAATTCCCCCTCCGCCATACTTATTATGGGAATATGCGGTCTCGGTGCAATTCTTGCAAATTTGCTTAAAGATTTCGGAAAAATCGGATGCAGTGCGGGCTTTCTTGCCGCAGGAGTAATTTCCGTTATATATATGGGCGATTATCAAAACATGCCGATAAGTATATATGAATACATTGTTGCGGCGGCAATGTTTTTCGCAACGCCGAAATCCGTTCTTGCAAAAGGGATAATTTCAAAAGCGGTCAAAAGCGGAACGGGCGGAAAAGAAGTACGCATTAAGGAATATTTGTCCGGAGAGCTTAAACATATCGCAAAAGCTTTTACCGACCTTGCCGAAAGCTTTCTTTCGGTATCTCACCGCGAAGATACCGCGGCGCAGGCATCCGATATGTTTGATGAGGTTGCGGAACGGGTATGTAAAAATTGTTCCGACTGGGGAAACTGCTGGATCGACGGTTTTAATGACATGTATCGGCAGATGTACGGAATTTTAAAGATAATCGAAACAAGCGGATACTGTGACATAAACAATCTGCCCATAGCATTCAAGGATAAATGCGTCAATGCCGAAAAATTTATCGGTGAGTTCAATCATCTTTATGAAATTTATAAGCAAACCGCTATGTGGAAAGGCGAAGCAAATCTCGGTCAGGATATGGTTGCCCGCCAATATCACGAAATATCGAATTTGATAAAAGGACTTTCGGAGGATGTTGAAACGGGTTTTTCGTTTATTGAATCGGCAGAGCTGAAGCTGGATAATGCCCTTGAGAAGGCGGGTGTTTTTGCAAAGGAAATAAACGTGATAGAAAATCTTCGCCGTGAACCCGAGGTTTACATATCTGCCGGCTTCGGTGCGGAATCGAGCATGATGGAGAAGATTGTTTCGGATGTTATAGGTATGCCGATGCAGCTCGAAAATAATGCTTCATATATGAAATTTGTCGCTCACAACAAATATTATGTTGAATATGCTGTCTGCCAGCGCTCATGCGAAGCGGATTCCGCATGCGGCGATACGGTAATGCAGTTCGAAACGGAGGATAATAAATTCTGCGTGCTCTTGTGCGACGGAATGGGCTCGGGCAGCGAAGCATCGGAGGAAAGCCGTCTTACCGCGGAGCTTTTGCAGGATTTCATAAAAGCCGGATTTATAAAAAATACCGCCGTCAAAATGATTAATTCAACACTTGCAATGAAAGCCGGCAAGGAAAATTTCTCTACAATAGATATGGCGGAAATTGACCTGCGAAGCGGAAAAGCCGAATTTTTAAAGGTCGGTGCCGCGCAAAGCTATATCCTGCACTCGGGCGAGCTCGAAGTAATAAGCGAAAAAGCTCTGCCGGTCGGCATATTGGAGGATATTCAAATACCTACGGTTGAAAGATTTCTTTCGGACGGAGACATTATTGTAATAACCTCGGACGGAATAAGCGAAACGGGGTACGGCAATATCCGCGGAGCATGGATAAAAAGCGTCATTACCGAGCACAGCGACAACATGCAGGAGCTTGCAGACGAGCTTTTAAAAACCGCACAGCAAAAAGCTTATCCCAAACCCTGCGACGATATGACCGCTGCCGTGATGAGAATAAGATTATTATAAAGAAAAATAGGCTGTTTAAACAGCCTATTTTTCTTTATAATATATGATTTTTTTGTGTTCCGGACTTTTTACATCGCCTTTTGAGGGGAATAGGAAAAAATGCTTCGGAACGTTCAAACCAAACCCGACGGCGCACGCGGGTGCTCCGAGCGGTTTGGTGAGGACGTAGCAAAAAGATATTTTTGTGTTCCGGGCTTTTTTTACATCCCCCATGTTTTAATTTGTTACGGTAAACCCTACAAATCCGAACGGCGGAATTTTTTCTGCCGTCAGTTTATCAGAGTCGAGCTTTCCGTTTCCTTTAATCCATTCTGCTTTTGAGTAAGCTTTTCCGAACTTCACCTCTGCTCCCTCGATTTCATCCGCAAAGAAATTCCATAAGCCTACTGTCAGGGAATTTTTATCTTCTTTTGCAAGAATATATAAGTAAGGATGCCCAGTGCATACCACGGCAAGCTTTTTCCCGCTTAACCATTCCGCCTCTTTTTCGATAAGCCTCTGTCTTGAATAGGACGGCGTAACCGCTGCCCTGCTCAAATCTACAGGCATAACCATAAATCTTTCGCCGTTTGAATTTTGATACCGATAACAGCCGTTAATATACTCTTTTCCGCTTTTAAGCTTTGTTAAAAGCTCTGCATTATCATCAATTTCAATATTATAGAAGACTTCGTTATTTGAAAAGGCAACCGTTTCCTTTTCATCAATATAATATTCGGAAGCAATCGACATGTCTGTCTTTTCAAAATTTTTCAATCCGACATCCGTTCCTCTTTCGGTAAGAATTTTTGCCGCCTTAATATCCAAAACAGTGCCGTTTTTCAAATCATTTTCATTTACATAACGTGCATTTTCACCGAATATAAACGCAAGTCCGTCTCCCTCATAGCATATCGGCAGCGAATGCTCCGCCGCAAATACAACTGCCGGCGGCAGCATAGTCATTTGAGCCGCATAAATATTTTCTTTTGACGGGTCATCTTCAAATTCCGCATTCTTTACTTTTCTCTGATACTCGCAAACCCTGACTCCGACAGCTTTTTTTCCTCCGAAATGCTTTTCGATTTCGGCATAAAGCTCTTTATTTTTTACATGTCTGTCTATGTATGCCGTTTCATAATCCGGACTCGATACATAATCGGACATATATTTTAAAATACCGTCAAAACCGCCGTCAGCTCTGAGTGCCGTATCAAAATTTTCCAAAGACGCCGCCGGTACATAAAATCTCGGGCGCGGATATGTATCGCCCTCAGACACTATTTCTATATCGGTATCGCCTATATAATGCCTTACCATTCTTTCCAATTCAATACAGCGTCCGATTGTTCCTTTTAGCCCCTCCCAATAGGGTGCTCCTATTAATCGAAGAAACGGTCTTGTATTTCCCGCCAAAATATCCGATAATTCCTGTATCGTTATTCCGTCGAGATCTATTGTGGTCGGAGCTGTGCAAAGTCCGATACGAATTGCCGGGTTTGCTTTATCTGCCGCTGCGCGTATTTTTTCGGCAAAACGGCGCAGAGTGTTTCCCTGGAGCTCAAGCCACAAATCTCTGTATTTGTTTGCACCTCCGGAAAATGCAAGCTTTGCAATATCTTCACGAGTGAATTTTTCGCCCGTAATTTGTTCAAACATACGTATATGTTCATCGCAAAAGCACCCCGCGCTTCCGCTGTCACCGTGGTTTGCCATTCTGAAATCGTCATCCAAAAGCAGCATATCGGCTCCCGTCAAAGCACTTTGTCTTATCCGTTCACAATAATCATCGACAAAGCTGTCATCCAAAGGGCAAAAAGACGCATTGTTTTTAACTCCATTGATACTGACGATATTATTGTATTTAACACATTTTGTTCTGCCGCCCTTTGAACCTGTCAATTCCACACCGTGTCCTATAGATTCTCCGTGCCAGATGCACACTTCAAAGCCGTTATTCTTAAAAAATTCAACATCATTTTTCAGCTGTTCAAAATTATCGGTCAATATTATTTTGCCGTCTTGCCCTCTGTTACGCTCAACCGCAAGCATTATTCTGTCCGCACCCGCTCTTTTCATTTCTTTCAAATGCTTTTCTCTTTGAAATTCATCGGGGTTTTCTCTCCACATAATCGGAATATTTATTTTATACATAAAAAATCTCCATTCCGCCGCCATACGCCGGCACAAACAGTAATTTAAGCTTCTCTTATCCGTATGGCAAAATGATAAGAGATTTTTATGAAAAAAATTGTATCATACAAAGGCGGTGTATAAAAAGTACACCGCCTTTTGAGGGGATAGGAAAAAATGCTTCGGAACGCCCTCACCAAACCCGACGGTGTACGTGGGTACTCCGAGCGGTTTGGTGAGGGCGTAGCAAAAAGGCATTTTATATAATAAAAATCAAAAGTTTTGAGATTTTTTAAAAAAAATCATAAAATCAAATTATCTTAATAATATATGCTTTTCAAGTAATACATGCCTTTTTGCGTTCCGGAGTTTTTTAACATCCCCGTTTTTACAGTATTTTAAATCCTGCACTCTCATGTGCTTCGAAAAGCTCATCACACATAGCTACGATATCGTCTATGGAAAGTACCGCTGCGGTATGAGGGTCAAGCATTGCCGCATGATATATATGCTCTCTTTTTCCCGTTGCCGCTGCTTCGATTGTAAGAATCTGCGGATTTATATTTGTCCTGTTCATCGCCGCAAGCTGCTCCGGCAAGTCTCCTATTACCGTCGGCTGTATTCCGTTTCCGTCCACAAGGCAAGGGACTTCTACGCACGCATTTTGCGGAAGATTTGTTATAAGTCCGGTATTTAATACATTTCCGCCTATTTTATAAGTCTTATTTGTAACCATTGCTTCAATTATTCTCGAGCCGTATTCTCTGCTTCTTTCGTGAATAATATCTCCACCGTTTAAAATTTCGTCACGCTGTTTTTTCCAGCCCTCAATCTGGCTTATGCAGCGCTTTATATATTCGTCAATCGGAATATTGAATTTATCAATCAGCTCCGGATAATTCGGCTTGATAAAGAACGGATTATATTCCGCATTGTGCTCGCTGCTCTCCGTGCAGTAATATCCCAAATGCTTTATGTATTCGTATCTTACCATATCGCCGTGCTTTTCGGTTTCGTTTTTCAAAGCGGCACGCTTTTTAATCTCCGGATAAAGGTCATTTCCCTTTAAATCGGTTATTTCAAGCAGCCATGCCATATGGTTTATTCCCGCAATTTTATCCTTAAAACCGTCAACCTTTATATCGAGCGCATTAAGTAAATCCTTTGAGCAGACCTGCACACTGTGGCAAAGTCCCACTGTTTTCACATTTGTATAACGCTGCATATATCCCGAAACAATTGCCATCGGATTTGTATAATTCAAAAGCCATGCGTTCGGGCAAACCTCTTCCATGTCCTTTGCAATATCTTTCATGACATAAATTGTTCTTAAGCCTCTGAATATACCTCCGATTCCGAGAGTATCCGCAATTGTCTGCTTTATTCCGTATTTTTTGGGAATTTCAAAGTCAATTACCGTGCAGGGCTCATATCCTCCCACCTGAATTGCATTTACCACAAAATCCGCTCCCAAAAGAGCTTCTTTTCTCTGCTCCACTCCGAGATAGCATTTTATTTTTGCCCGGTTCTCGTTATATTTTTTGTTAATGGCATCAATTACGATTTTTGAATCGTCAAGCCTTTCTCTGTCAATATCATAAAGTGCAAATTCCGCATCACGGATACTTTCGCACAGCATAATATCTCCGAGAATATTTTTTGCGAAAATCGTACTTCCCGCACCTATAAATGTAACTTTAATCATTTTATTACATCCTTTCATTATTTGATTTTATCTTAATTGTATCATATTTTTTTAAAAAAACAATTGCATAAAGTAACTTATATATGTTATAATGTAACATATATAAAAAATAAAACTTCACAATTACCTATATAACAGATTGGAGGTTGCACAATGTTTTTCACTATTCCTTTCGAAAATAAAAATTATACAGATTTAAATCCTATATGTGTCGGACGGGAAGCATGTGCTTCGCTGCACAGCTTCGGGCCTGCCGTGCGCACAAATTATCTTATTCACTATGTCGTCTCCGGCTGCGGAACGCTCTTTGCTCCCAAAGGCGACTGCAAAATCCGTTCCGGGCAGCTTTTTCTTATAAAGCCCGGTGAAATAAACACATATACCGCCGACAAAGTCAATCCGTGGGATTATATATGGATTGAATTTTCCGGGCAAGCGGCAAAAATACTTGAAAATGTCGAAAATCCGGTAATCGATTGTGACGGAGCACCGTTTCTGCGCCTTTACGACCTAAAAAAGAGGAGCATTTTCCGCGAAGAATACGCCATTTCGGAGCTTTTTTTGATACTTACCTACTTTTTCGATAAAAATCAACCCCAGGACTTTGTATCAAAAATAAAAAATTATATTTCGGCAAATTACATGCAGGAAATAAAAATAAGTAAGATTTCAAAAGATTTTGGCTACAGCCGTCAGCATATTGCAAGAGTTTTTAAAGCCGATACCGGTATGACCGTTCAGGAATATCTGATAAAAACGCGCCTTGAAAATTCCTTAAAATTTTTAAAGGACGGATTTTCGATACAGGAAACTGCATATTTATGCGGCTACGGCGACGCTTTCAATTTTTCAAGGGCATTTAAAGCACACTTCGGAAAAACCCCGTCAAATGCGAAAAATTCAATGTATAATTATACATTGAATGAATAATTATGACCAAAATATACAAAATTTTAAAAAAAACTTGAAAATAATGTTCTTTTCTGATATTATACTATGTATATGTTTTATTTGGAGGAATGTACCTATGAATTTTTTAAACACGGTAGCATTCGAGTTTACAAGAACATTTATAACGGGCAGCCGATGGAAAATGTTTTTAAACGGACTTGAAGTCACACTTGTGCTGTCTTTCTTTTCGGTAATACTTGGTCTGCTTTTGGGAACGCTTTTGGCTTTCGGAAAGCTGTCAAAGGTTAAAATATTAAGATGGCTGAGCAACACCTACGTCGATATAATAAGAGGGACTCCGACTATGGTACAGATTCTTATTATATATTTCGTAATATTTGCTTCAATTAACATTGACCGAAGAATAGTTGCGGTAATTGCTTTCGGTATAAATTCCAGTGCATATGTTGCGGAAATAATACGAGGCGGAATACTTTCAGTCAACAAAGGTCAGAATGAAGCGGGACGCTCTCTCGGGCTTACTCATTCGCAGACAATGGCAAACATCATTCTTCCGCAGGCAGTAAAAAATATTCTTCCCGCACTCGGAAACGAATTTATTGTGCTTGTAAAGGAAACAGCGGTAATCGGATATGTTGCAAAAATTGACCTTACCGCGGCGGCATTGAGCGTTCAGGCAAAAACCTACAGCTATGTTATGCCCCTTTTGGCAATAGCAGTAATGTATTACGTAGTAATTAAAATACTTACAATATTATTAAACAAGCTTGAAAGACATCTTCGTGCGTCGGATGTCAGATAGGAGGCGGAAAATAAATGATTAAAGTAAAAAACCTGCACAAAAGCTTCGGTAAGCTGGAAGTTTTATGCGGAATTGACGAACATATTCAAAAGGGTGAAAAGGTTGTTGTAATAGGTCCGTCAGGCTCCGGAAAAAGTACCTTTTTAAGATGTCTTAACCTTTTGGAAACTCCGACAAAGGGAGAAATTTATATAGATGATGAGCTTATAAACACTCCGAAAGCGGATGTTAATAAAATAAGAGAAAAAATGGGTATGGTATTCCAGCAGTTTAATCTCTTTCCGCATCTCAGCATTATGGATAATATAATTTTAGCACCCATGAAGGTCAAAAAAATGTCGAAAGCGGACGCTTCCGACAAAGCAAGAGACCTTTTGAAAAAAGTAGGTCTTTTGGAAAAAGCGGATGCTTTTCCCGCACAGCTCTCGGGAGGACAGCAGCAGAGAATTGCAATTGCCCGCGCACTTGCGATGGATCCGGAGATAATGCTTTTCGACGAGCCTACCTCCGCTCTTGACCCGGAAATGGTAGGAGAGGTTTTGGGAGTTATGAAAGATCTTGCCGATGCAGGCATGACAATGGTTGTAGTAACTCATGAAATGGGCTTTGCAAGAGAAGTTGCCTCAAGAGTTTTATTTATGGACCAGGGCATTATTATGGAGCAGGGAAAGCCGTCGGATATTTTCACAAATCCGCAGAACGAAAGAACTCAATCGTTCTTAAGCAAGGTTTTGTAATTTTATTTAAATCGGAGCAATGCTCCCGCTTTGTTCCGAAATTACCGGAACATCAAACAGATTGTAACCTATGCAAGAGAATCGTCGGTTTCTCAATACTAAGGTTATAGATAAAAAATATATAATTTTTCAGGAGGAAAAAAAAATGAAAAAATCATTAAAAAAGGCAGCCGCTTTAGCATTGGCGGCAATTATGGCAGCAGGAGTTTTATCATCCTGCGGAGAGAAAAACACTGAAACAAAAACAGATGATACAGCAAAATCATCCGGGAAAATCGTTATGGGTACAAATGCGGAATTTCCGCCGTTTGAATTTGTAGCGGACGAAGGTCAGGGACTTGTTGATAAATTCGACGGTATTGATATTGCAATCGCAAAGAAAATTGCCGACAAGCTCGGAAAAGAATTGGTTATTGAAGATATGCAGTTTGAGGGACTTGTTGCTTCCGCTCAATCGGGCAAGGTTGACTTCGTTGCGGCAGGTATGACAGCAAGTGACGAACGCCGTCAGAGCGTTGACTTCTCGGATACATACTATGTTGCAAAACAGGTTATGGTAGTTGCTGCCGACAACGACACAATCAAATCTGCCGAAGACCTTAAGAATGCAAGCAAAGTCGGCGTTGTTTTGGGTTACACAGGTGACTCTGTAGTAACAGACGACCTCCAGCTCGATGATTCGAAAATTCTCCGTGTAAGCCGTGGTATAGACGGTGTTCAGGAAGTTAAAAACGGTAAATTGGACGCTATGGTAATCGACTCTGCAACAGGTATTGCGCTTGCTGAAAAGAACGGCTTGAAAGTTGTTGAAGACGATGACGTTTTTGCTGCCGAAGAATATGCAATTGCCGTTAAGAAAGGCAACACAGAGCTTCTTAACACAATTAACGAAACATTAAAGGAAATGAAAGCAGCCGGCGAAATTGATGAGCTTGCAATCAAATACAACGGTTAATTAATTCTCATTAAAAATTACAAAGGCGGTGTATAAAAAGTACACCGCCTTTTAAGGGGATAGGAAAAAATGCCTTTTTGCGCTCCGAACTTTTTTCATCCCCTTTGTTTTATATTTATAAAAAGCCCAGTAGTCCGCTTTAAAGGGCAAAAACCGCGGACGGAAAGACAGAGGAATTGACTTTGAAAAAAAGAAGAAAATCCCTTTTTTTGGTTTTAGTTTTGGTTTTAATCGCGGCAGCGGCGGTAATAATGAAGTTTAATCTTCCCGCAGAAATATGGGTTGCGGATAAAATAAACAAAATAGAGCCGGAAAAAAATCATTATGTTCTTTACTACAAGAATAATGAGCTTTGTCCCGTAGGCAAAACTCCCGATTTTTTCAATAATGACATTCAGGAAGTACAGGTCGGAAACAACAAAAAATATCTTATTAATCATGCACGCGGATTTGCCATGGAATTTCCCCGTGACGCAGACTTTGACTTTTCGCTTGCAAACGAATATATCACCGCAAAAACCGACAATATGAAAATTGTTATATCAAAGGAATATACTCCGTACACCGACGGAACAATGACAAGAAGCTACGTTGAAGAATATATTAACAAGTATTTGCTTGCCGACAGATTTATTGAAAACAACAGGCTTACAATTCATAAAAACGCAATTGAAAAAATCAACGGAAACTGGGTACAGGTTTTGGCTTTTTCAAGACTTCCCGCACCGGACAGCAAAGTAAAATTCAATTCATACGTATATTGCTATGTATATACCGGTACAACAAAATTCTACCGCATAATGTTCAAGGCTCCGGAATACAATGACGAGCTTATAGACCGGGTTTATCGCTCTCTCTACAGCTTTGAGGGAAATCTGGATATTAAGGGCAAAGCTAAAAATGTTACCGATTACAAGCCGAAAACTCCCGATTATTGGTCGGAGGAAACAAAAAAATTCTATGACGAGCTTGTTTCCGGCGATAAAATAAAATGGGGAATTTATCAGCCTTTGAATGTCCGAAACAACGATATGAAGGATATTCTTGAGCTTGAAAAAAAGCTTGATTACCGCTTTGACGGAGTTTTGGAATACCTTTATTTCGGAGAAGAATTGCCGACAGACGGTATGCAAAGTGCGTATGAAGACGGAAAAACCATAGAACTTACAATACAGACCTCGACGGTTATGAACGAGGACCTTGACGGCTACAATCCTGTATTTGACATACTGGACGGCACCCGTGACGATGAAATATATAAGCTTGCAAAGGATATTAAAAATTACGGACATCCGATTTTGTTCCGTCTCAACAATGAAATGAATTCCGATTGGACAAGCTACGGAGTAAGCGCATGCTTAAACGACCCCGATATATATGTTGAGCTTTGGCAAAAATTCTACAATATTTTCCGTGAAGCCGGAGTGGACAATACAATTTGGGTATTTAATCCGAACAATGAAAGCTTTCCGCCTCACGGCTACAATGCGACTCAAGCCTTTTATCCCGGCGACGAATATGTACAGGTTTTCGGAGTAACAGGCTACAACACCGGAACATATTATTCCGCGAATAATGAAAAATGGAAAACCTTTGACGATATTTACGGCGATATTTACGAACGTCATCATGACACATATGTCAACTTCCCGTGGATAATAACCGAATTTGCTTCCAGCTCAATAGGCGGCGATAAGGTTAAATGGATTAACGATATGTTTAAGGATATAAAAAAATATCCGAATATCCGCATGGCTTTTTGGTTTAACAGTGCGGATTACGACTTAAAATACGGAAAAGATGTAAAGCCGGCAAGACCTTATTGGCTTGACGAAACAGATGAAACCTTAAATGCTTTTAAAAACGGTTTGAAAAATTAAAAATTTAAAATAAACGCTGAAAATTTTTTAAAAAATTATTTCGGCGTTTATTTTTTTTATAATTTGTATATACTATAGGCATGAGCCGCTGCTTCTTTCGGGGCAAAGCGGGAGCGCTGCTCTGATTTAAATTGCAGAAATATTTTTTTATTTCAGATTGCTTACTTGCCTACATTAAGCAATTATTTCAATATAAAGTGGGCGGAAAGGTTATAATAAAAATGAAAATTTTAAAATCTTTAATAATACTCTCACTTGCCGCTATAACTCTTACATCATGCGGCAACAACAGCAATAATAATACTTCTCCCTCAAATTCGCCGGCTTCTTCACCTATGGCTGAATCAAACAACGGAACGAACAAGGTCGGAGAAAATGTCGGTGACGCTGCCAAGGATATAGCAAACGGTGCCGGAGATGTTGTAAAGGACGCAGGCGATGCCGTTAAAGATGCAGGCGACGCTGTGGGACAGGGTGCAAAGGACTTAACTAAATAAAAGGGGATGTTAAAAAACTCCGGAACGCAAGAAAAGAAGAAAAAAGTATATATTACAGGAAATATAATTGTTGTAATCCGTTTTTTATAGAATTATTCCTTTTCTTGCTATCAACAAACTTCGCCGCTCGACGGCGTCGAAACAAGCGATATATACTTCATCGTGAATTAAAATTCACGACTCATTTATTACGCTTTTTCTCCTTTTTCCCAAAAATCGTTGATTTTTGGGAGACCCTGTGTAGTACACTGTCGGGTATCCCAAAGCTAAAGCTTTGGCTCAGTTTGTTAATTCCAACGCTTTTTTCCTATCCCCTTAAAAAAGAGGCTGTTTAAAAAGTTAATCTGCTTTTTAAACAGCCCCTACCATTTTATT
>CAKSJU010000014.1 GCA_934463455.1 uncultured Clostridia bacterium
CGGACCATTAGCTCAGGTGGTAGAGCACTTGACTTTTAATCAAGTTGTCCGGGGTTCGAATCCCCGATGGTTCACCATAGCAATATTATCCGAACTATTTATGTTTGCGATAATGTTAAAACTCTGTGATAGATAATTATTGCAGAGTTTTTTTGTGTACAGATGAAAAAAAGGGCGGTGTAATACCGCCCTCAATTAATCATACAATCCTGCTCTGTCATTTATGACGAACTGCCTTAGGTCGCTGTCGGTCAAATGCAGACCGTTTTCATCGCCCTTTAATATTCCCTTATCAACAAGCTTTTGCACGGTCGGTCGCGCCCATTCCGGCATATTTTTGTCGATATAGTTATATATCATCGGCTGTTCAAGTTTTGTTATCCTGTCTGCCAACCTGTCAATGATTCCGACAAGTTCATTAAATTTTACTCTTTCCTGCTGTGTCATAGGTTTATCCTCGCTTTCTTTCCAATCCGTATCAATCTCAAAATGTGGTGTATCGGCTTGCTTCCACGTGCCGCCCCATGTGATATTAAGTTCCTTTGCGATTTGTCCGCATGCCTTAAAAAATCCGCTGTCGGAGTATTCCTGCCCTTTTACATCTTTACATATATCCCATGCCCTGCGGCTTGTATGACGGCTGTTTTTCGTCCATGTGACAATATTTCCTTTCCGTGTTCTTCCTTGCGCATAGAGCCAATTTTGCCGCTCCTGAGAACGATAGGTTTCGGTTATGCGAACTTTTAAGCCGTTCTCTTCGCACCTTTCGAGGAATAGCCTGCATGCTTTTTGAGCATTGGGAGTAAGCTCTGATATATCCCGACAGGCGGTTGTGGTGTTACTCATAGTCATCACTCTTCTCCTCAACTGTGTTTTTTAACTTATTGAGTATCTTTTGAAGCATTGGCGGAGCTGATTTTCCGCTGATTTTGGCGGTATTTTCAAGTATGGAAATCATCTCATTAATCATCAGCCATACAGTGACTATCATGCCTACAAAATATGAAAGGTTTATATGTATTCCCGCTTGCGCCAGTCCAACATATATCAGATAGTCAACGCCCATTGCAACGCATATTACAACCAAATAGCACACTTTTTTAATAATTCCGATAATACCGATTTTGCTGTTTAATTCGCTTCTTATCCATGCCGCCGCTATTCCCGTGGCATAGTCCAAAACCATAAAGCACATCAGAACCAATACCGGTATTGCTATCTTGTACATATACGCCGTTATTCCTGCTATAACAGTGCTTAATATAAATTTATAAAGTTTCATCTTGTGTTACCTCCTCTGAATTTTCATTCTCTGTTTCTTCCGGCGATATATTCTTTGCATTAATAAGCTCTTGCAGCTCCGACAGGTCATTTTCTGTCAATACGCCTTTTTCGTAAAAGCCGTTTGCGTTGAATATAATCTGATAGTCTGCCATTTTTCCTACCGCATTTTTAAATCCCTGCATTAAAAATTCTCTGTAATTAAACATTACACGTTCCCTCCTTGTGCTAATATTGCTGATTGTAGATTATCCAAAACCTTATTTATATCTTGATAGTATTTTACCTCCAGCTTGTACGGTTTCAGCGTGGTTTCGGCTTCTATTGTATTTTTTCCGCTGTCCGTTGTTTGTATCTCTCCGCTGACTGTTACATCGCTTGCTTCTCCTGCTGACGTATACTTTTTCTTTGCGGCAAGGTCAATATATGCCCCTGCTTCAAGAGGTGTATCAAGCGATATTACTGCTTTGCTCGGCTCGGAGTATGCTTCATATTCGGTTGCCGTTGTTCCTTCCTCAACTTGCATACCGTCAAAGGAAATTGTATCTCCCGAAACTGTAGGATAATTATATAACCCGATTATACAGTACGGACATCCGCTCGGTACGGTAAATGTCAAACTATCAGGATTTGCACTTTTTGAATATACACAATTTGTAATCTCACTGCTTTCGAATATTGCTGCTTCACTGCCTCTGAAACCTACCGTAAAGTTAATTTTCTTGGTTGCGCAATTATTTATAAGATTTTTAAAAGACAGTGTATATGTTGTCCCCTCTTTAAGCTTTCGTACAGCGTAAATTCCTCGGTATGTACTTACATTTACATTGTTTGTGCTATATATTTTTTCGGAATTATCAACTATATATGGGTATCCGCTCTGGATAGACCCGTTATAATATATTCCACTGTCAACAGGCGGTATCAGATTTTTTGAATAACAGTTTATCGGGATTTTGTATTTATTGTCCGTACTGTCCAAATCACCCATACCTTTATTTACTTCATACGCTGTCGCCGTTGTTCCTTCTTCAATCTGTGGCTTAAATGTTACGGGTGTTTCTCCGCCAGCATCTTTAGAAATTAATATACGTACCCATAATCTTTGTATATTTTTTCCTTTTGAAAGTGTAGGTAAATCCAATATTCTGGAAGAAACCCCCGTATTCATTTCACTGACATAATTATTATCTTCATCATATAAAATGACTGAAAGAAACATCTCTGACGATATATCACCTGTTGATACTGTATATTTTTTTGTCATATCTATATCACCGTTTGCAGGATAAAAATTACATAAGTCCACCGCACACGCCAAGCTCGCTGTTCCCGTTGCTGTTATCGTTCCGTCTCCGTTATCGGCATAGTGAATTCCCAAACGGTCTATCGTTCCATTTTTTTCAATCCCTGTATACGGATACGGTATCAGATTTTTGCCTCCGTAAACATTAAGCTTTATCGGTTTTTCTCCCGCCAATTGGTCGGTTAGTGTTATCGGATAGCCTGTGACATTTTTTGACGGTATGGATTTAAGCTTATCGGCTTTATTGGCAACCTTGTTATCCAAATCGGCAGATATTGCAGCTTGGTCAGTTTCCGTCCAGTAGTCCGTGCCTCTTATGGGGGTATATCCGTCATCACCTTTTACACCTTGAATGCCCTGTATTCCTTGGTCTCCTTTTTCGCCTTGAATGCCCTGTATTCCTTGGTCGCCCTTTTCGCCTTTTTCTCCGGTGTCGCCCTTTTCGCCTTGAACTCCCTGCAAACCTTGCAAACCGCGCTCACCTTGTATACCCTGCTCGCCTTGAATACCTTGTATACCCTGTTCACCCTGTATGCCTTGCTCGCCGCGGTCTCCTTTATCGCCTTTATCACCCTTTGCGCCAACCGAATTTACTCCGCTGTCAACGTATTTTTGGGTTTTCGGGTCGTATACATACCAATGATTGTCCGATTTGTTTATGTAGGGGATTACATTGTCCACCGCCTTTGCGACTTGATTTAAATATTCCTCCCAAAGGTCGGGTGTGGGTGTCTCGGGAGTGTCACCCTCTTTATATGCTCCGGTACTTACAAGAGCCGTAACGGGATTTGTCGATATTCGCAAATAATCCGTCTCGCTCCCGTTTGTGCCGAATACACCGATTGCAATATTGCCGCTTTCCTGCAATACTTCTTTCGGAATAAAGCAGCTGCCGTCTTTGATTTCAACAGTATATGCCTTATCCTTTTTGGAAAACACAGCATACTTTTAAAGCCCCTGCCACTCATCCGAGAAGGTGAACTCGCATTTGTAATAATTCACATTCCCGCTTATCGCCGCCGATATGTCCGATGTAAGCCGGTCACATTCGGCTGTGAATTTTATATCCATTGTTATTCCTCCTCTGTTCCTTCAAATTCTGTTTCAATAATACGTACCGTAATATTTTCTTTGAAACTTCCGTCAAATGTCAATTCAGATGATAAAATCAAACCCTTTTTATATGTATTAACATCATTGTCATCCGTCAGTGATACCATTACATAATCCCCGACATCTCTTGCCGGGTCGCCGCGGACCGTTATATCATACATTTTTCGGTTTTTAAAATATAGAGACACTTTTTCGGGCTTATATAAATTTGCAACATCATTTTCAACATCACAAATCTCTCCTGTTTCGTTTATAGAATAATCGGTTGTGGTAAATCCTGATTGTATATCTAAAGTCCACAATTCTACGTCATCCGCTGTCTGTGTATCCAAGCTTACTGTATATCGTTTATCTGCAATTTCTTTTGTTATTTCTTGTATTCCATGTGTGTTTGTTTTAACGTGATGAATACGTTCTTTTGAAAAATCAATATTTTCAATTTTGAAAGATTGTAATTTATTGTTTGGAGTTTTACAATAATAATTTGCAATACTGCAATTGCTTATATCGTACGCTTTTATTCTTACAATTCTTACTTTCTTCGAAATATTTAATTTTTGTTTTTCCAGACAGTTTAATAGCAATATGTTCCCTGATGCCGTATTTGACGAATTATCTTCAATGACTACCACATCATTTCGATTTATTATACATTTCTGCAAAGACGCATTTATCGTTTTCTGAAAAGTATCAATTCTTTTTCCACTGGGAGAAGTAACCAATGATGACATATTTTCATATACCGTATTTGCGATTATTCCAATATTCCATGCCGATTTTATATCTGCCAATATAGTTCCGAATTTCACATTCGGTATATCTCCGTCCATGTCATAATACATCAGTTCTGATTTTTGCGCCGGGTATTGTTGATATACAAGTGTATTTTCTGTCGGAGTATAACTACCGTCATCATCTATTAATGTCAATGAACAATCACCTGTTATTGTGAGTATATCATCCTCATTTTGAACATCTTTTGTATAAAAAATTCCACCTTGAATAATTTCTGCCCCTGTTTCAAATACATATCCATATTTAACGCATATTTTTATTCGCTCATTTGTATAGTCTTCGTAAAAAGGCGTATAAAAATCATCATAATTAAATAAATCAATTTGAATGCTATTGGTCGGAAGTTCAAAACTCATAGGGTCATATGACCGCGAATGAACACATGATTTTATTCGGTCAATAGGAATTGTTATATTTTTTCCAAACGAAACTGACTTTATTTTTACAATTTCATTGTCATTAAACCATTTCGTTATGCACATTTGATATGATACACACCCTTCCGGGATAGGAAAGGATATGATTGTGCTGTTATCCGAGTAGTGCTCTATGCTTTGAGTGTTTATTGTAATTGTGTTTTCGTAATTTACATTGCTTTTTGTAGAAGATGTTTCCAATTCTAAATATATTGTTCTGTAAACTGCTTCCGTAAAGGTAAATATCAATTTTGGCGGCGTTTCTGCCGATTGCAAAGAACTCATGACACTGTCTGATATATAAAAATAGTCATCACTTTGCGCACCGGATTGACGTTCAACTGTATAGCCTGTTGTATATTTTGTATTATCGCTTCCCAACTCAATATTTACAAATCCCCGTTTCCTTACAATTGCCTTTTGATTATTTTTCCATTCTTGACTTACTTCTACCGCCATGTCTATACCTCCACTAAACTTAGCGAACAATCAGACCAACCTCTGGGGCTTCCGTCAGGGTTGAGATTAACCAACCCCGACTTTCTGTCCGACACATACATAGACCGAGTTTCATATGCGTTTGCGCACTGGTCGAAATACCTAACCGTATTTATAAAACTGCCACCGTATTTTGGATTAAACAACTTCAAAATCGTGCTCCATTCTGCACAGGTACAGTAATTCCACGTCATTTCCACTTTTGCGACATCAGTACGTATAACATCAAAAACACCCTTACCTTGTACATTTCGCCCATCGTCAACTATATCAGCAGTCAAGGCATTATACCCGCTCGGAGTTTTTAACGCTATGCCGCTCACTGTTACCAATGCCATTTTTACCTACCTCCAAATGAAAAATTCTTGCTTATTGTTGTGCCTTTTCTTTTCCTTGCATTATCGACAATATAAACAAGGTCATCACCTTTTATTCTGAATGTACCGCTTATATCTTTGCTTTCTCCATTACCCATAACACTTGACACTGCTTTTGCAACGCCTGTTGATACCGCCGAAACAATTTGACTGTTATTTGCAACTGCTGTTTTTCCATTAATTGAGCCTACCATTTCGGGACCTGCTTCACGCGCGACAAAAAGCTCACCCATTCGAGGAAAACCACCGGAAGCAAAGCCTTCTATATTTACGTCAGATAAGTTAAAACCAACATGACCGCCGCCCAAAAAATCAGGCAAATCAAAACTTATTTTATTAAGTAATCCAATAACTGAATTTACCATGTTTTCAAATGTATCAATCACTGCATTTGCCGCTGATTTAAAACCGTTTTTTATACCATCTGTAACGCCGGATAGTATTCCGCTCCATTTCTCAGTAGTAAACCACGGCTTTACATTATTTTCAAACCATGCTGAAATTCCGTTTTCACCATTCCACCAATCCGTGATTGAATTCCAGCCGTTGCTCCATGCTGATTTTACATCTGTCCATAAATTACTCCACTTTTCAGTAGTAAACCAAGGGGAAACATTTTCACCCCACCATTGCCCCAAAGTGCTGTCATTCCACCATTTTTTTATATCATTCCAACCGTTTGACCACCAATTCTTTGTATCATTCCAAACAGCAGACCACTTTTCGGATGTAAACCATGGGGAGACACTTTCGCTCCACCACTGCACTAAAGCGCTGTTATTCCACCATTCTCCTATAGCACTCCAGCCGGTTTCCCATGCAGTTTTTGCATCATTCCAAAGGCTACTCCATTTTTCAGCCGTAAACCACGGAGTAACATTATTGCTCCAAAAATCAGCAATTGCACCTCCAATTCCTTGAAGGGATGATTTGATGTCATCAACCATATCCGCACCTAACAACGCGGTGAGTCTTGCTTCATTTTGCTCACAAAAACCCTTGAAATATAATCCTGTGCCATCCATTACCCCTTTAAGGTCACCGCCAAGAACAGATGATATTATTTTTACACCCCCGGATATTCTGTCGACAAAACCGGTGGTCCATCCGATACCCGCTTCGGTCACATTCGTAACTAAAGCTTTTGCATATCCTTTTACCTTTTCATTTTTTATTAATCCGTTGACATTCTCTTTTAATCCGTTTGCCGCCTCACCAAAACGAGATAATTTTTCTTTTACTTCCGGTTGATTTATTATTTCGCTGGTACTTTCTTTTACATTCTCGGCAAATTCCCGAATTTTTTCTCCTGCCTTTTCTGTCTTACTTGTATCAATATCCATACTAAAATTGGGTTTAATTCCGCTTACATCACTGTCTTTTTGTTTTGAAATAATATTCAGTTCATCAAATCCCATAACCGCATTAGCGGCTTTTTTTGATTCTTCTTTCAAGTTGTCCACTTGATTATTCAGCCTTTCTGCCGCAGCTTGCGACTGTTTGTATGTCTGCCCGAAAATAGCCGATATAAATGCCGCTATCTGTGCCGTAGCTTTTGCAAGCCAATTAATCATACTTTGCAACGCCGGGGTTACTGCTGAAAATATAGGTTGAAAAGCCGTCAATAAATTTCCCTTTACTTTAGCAAGTGAAGATGTTAATTGACTGTTTGTCTTTACAACATATGACATATATTCTCGTAATTTCGTAAAACTTTGACTTACCGCATTGAATACAAGTGCGCCGAGAATTATACTCTTTAAGCGTTTCATTGTTGCAGACATTTTTTGAAATATTCCGCTGCTTGCCTTTTGCGCCGATTGTTTTAAACCGGAAAAAGATTTTTCACCGCTTGCTCCGGCTTCTGTCATTTTTCCTTTTGTGATTTCAGCTTCATTTTTTAGTCTTTGCATTTTATCCGTTGCTAAATCAAGCTTTTTTGCAAGTTCCTGTGCTTCTTCACTTTGACTTGGATTAAGCTTTGCTTCTGACAGTGATTTTTTTAACTGTTCCGCTTTTGCACGAAGTTTTTCAATCAAATTTTCACTTTGAGATAATTCATTCTGCAAACTGCTTATTTTTCCCTTTGTTTCGGGTGTATAATCTCCTCCGGCTTGTTTTTCCAAATCAGCATCCGCTTTTAGTGCGTCCATAGCTTGACCGAGAGATATATTTTTCTCGACAGCCTTGTCAAGCTCTTTTGTGACTTTTTCAAGCTCTTTTTTCATTGCCGCGACTTTTTTAGGCTCCGTTTCGCCGGATGTCAAGCTTTCGTATTTTTGTCGCAGTTTATCAATTTCAATTTGCTGTTTTTTAATACTTTCAATCTGACGTGCATATTTTTGATTAAGATTATCCATGCCTTTTCCGGTAAAGCTTGATTTAAGCTTATTTCGGGTCATATCAAGCATTTTATTCATCCCGCCGAGCTGTTGTTTTGCATTTTTGACACTTTCCCGAAGTCCTTTAGTTTCCGCCGATATGATTACTTTCAGTTTTTCCAACGTCATTTTTTTTTGCACCTCCTTTGTTATGTGCCGCAGCATAATTCAATAATCGTTGTTTTACTTGATTTATTTTAGCTTGCTTATTTTCCTCTTTAAACAATGCGGGATATGATTCATATAATCCGACTTCTTTTCCGTCAAGCAGTTTCCCGAGCATACCTATAAAAGCATGGTCCATTATAGCTCGCTGTTTTTGTGCCAACATCACCGAGTTTTTATACGCTGTCAATACTGCGGTAATTTCGCGCCATGTCATATTCCAATAGTCAAATATTGAAATTCCTGCTTGTAGTGCTGCCGGTAATGATTTCTCAAATAATTCCCTTAATGTTTTCGGGGGATTATTTTCCCCCTCTATTCGTTTTTTTCTTCTTCATCATCGCTTTCTTCCGTCTCTTCTTCTTTAACAAAGCCTGACACCTTAAGCACATCCATTATAACAATCATTAAATCCGTCATACTGTTTCCGTCCGAAATATACTCATCATATAAATCCCATACTTTATTCATCGTATAACCTCTGTTAAGCGGTTGAAGTGCACCCCATAAAATCGTTAGCAGGTCGGTTAACTTAGGCATCTCATCTTCTCTCATTCCAAGAATAGCGTTTACCGGATTTTTTCCGATTTGTTTTTCTACTTGAACACTCATATTTGCATTAAGTCTTAATTTTAATTCCTTTTCCTTTACAATCATTGTCGTGTATAACATTTTATATCTCTCCTTTAAAATTTTGATATTAAAAAATCACACCCCGAAAGATGTGATAAAATTTTATTTATGTAGTTGACATTTTTATTTTTATGTGGTAATATATTAATAGAAAAGGCAAGACCTCAAACGGTTATGCCATAGGTGTATTATTAAGAATAACGCACTACTTGGCGGTGGGCGTTATTTTTTTACGGTTATGATTAACACAATTAAAGTGATAATATATATCATTATGTAAACATATTCCATAGCTATCACCCCCTTTCAACGGAGATGATGGCATAACCGCCCAGCTTTTACACTGTTTAAAAGTCTTACCTTTTCATGTCGGATTGCTCCGACTTTTTTATTTTACCATATTATTTTGAATTTTGCAAGCATTTTATTATGCGCTTACTTCGTTCTGCTCTATCACCGGTAGAATGCCATTGTCTTTCAGCAGTTCATAAATAAACAATCTGCCCTTTTGTGTCCATTTCGTTTCCATTACAATATCTGGTCTTCCGTCAGAACGTATAATATCTATGGTTTTGGAATGAGTGTATCCCATATCATGGTATTTACTGTACAAAAGCCATTGACCGCTTTGTTTGTACTGAACACCGTATGTATTGAGCAGCTTATTCATTTTGTTTCCGCTCATACCGTAATCCTTTGCAATTTGCGTTATCGTAACCAACCCTTTATTATTAAGAATTGTATCAACATAATTCGCTTTAGGCTGCAGTTCGCCTATAATCTGCTGCTGTTGATAGTTCACTGTCAAAAGACGTTGTTTTTCTTCTTTCTCTGCTTTTAGCTGCTGAAATACGCTTATTGCAAAATCAGGATTGGCAAGCAGTTCATCGGTCGCATACATTCCGTGCTTGCGGATTGTCGGCAGCACTTCTGATGTTACCCAATGCTTGAAACGTTTTGCGCTTGGGAGCTTGCTGGATAGGATAAGACTGTAAAGACCGCTTTCGTTGATAACGGTCATTGATTGTTTTCCACCAAGGTCGCCCTGAATTGGGGCATCCTTTTTATCCTCCTCATCAACATGTGAAGCTATTGCATTTCTGGGCTTGCTATACCCCAATACTTCCGCAATATCTTTTCCCACAAAATACGGCTCATTATCAATTTCAACCGTTCTTATACTTCCAAATTCCGCATTTTCAAATATTTTTAATTCATTCATTATAAATTACCTCCAATATTATTAGTTTTCCCATGAATAACATCAAATAATTTTTCCCATATTTGATTAATCGTTTTTGCCTGCTTCTCTGCTTCTCGAACATAATCGAATAATATATCGTGTTTTATTCTTGTACTGTCAAAATAATAGCAAATTTGCGCCTTACCGTCAACGGTGTTAAGGTCAACGTCACAAAAATAGTCGTTTGCTATGTTATTTGCCATTACACGTGCTTTTTCGGCTGACATTTGAAGCTCGCAAATATCGCCTTCCATTTCTGATAATAATTTGTTGATAATTTCTTGCATAAAAAAGCTTCCTTTCAAACTTAAAAATTTTTGTTTGACAAGAAAGCCTATTTGTAGTATAATATTTACAGATAGGACTTTCCTGTCGGGTTTGAATAGCTTGTTGAACTTTTGGTCGAGGACACAAGCTATTCTTTTTTCTTTGCTTCGGCTATATCTTTACGTATCAATGACTTTATATAACCTGCTTTGTTTTTTTCACCATCAAGCTTTTGTATAATATCGCTTTCGGTTGTTCGTATTACTTTAATTGTGTATACTTTTGCATTAGCTTTATCATACTTTTGCTGAGGGGATAAATTCTTTTCAGATATTGACAAACGCCCCTTTCTGTGATATAATATTCACATCAAGGGTGACTATGTGGTGTGGTCATCCCTCTGTTAACTAGTATTTGAAGGAATGCCGTGCCCACTTAGGTGCGGTTATTTCTTTTTAAGAACAATTACAGTAAGTAATATTATGTATAACACAATTATTATCTCGTCCATAATTCCCCCTTTCCGAGGGAATAACCGTGTCACCCTTAATGCTTGATTATATTATATCATACGTATTACGTATTGTCAATACTTTTTTTCAAAATTTTTCTTAATATTTTTTATGCAAGAAAAAACCACGCTCTAAGAACGTGGTATATTATTATTTTAACCCCAATTGTGATTTTGCTGTAACTTTTCTATTTGTTCACTTTATTTCATTTGTATATACTTAGCTTTCAAATGTGGTATTTGTACTTCATTACCCAAAACTGCCGTATATGTTTTTATTCCGTCCAATTCTCCGTACACCGTTAATATATCACCTTCAAGTATGCGTGCTTTTTCGTTTTTGTCATACTGAAATTCAACGAAAATCATATCGCTCCATATGTCAAATTCACCTTCTGTAATACCAAGTCTAAACCAAGTCTTTCCGGTATAATTACGAACTTGTTCAACCTTGCCCGTATATGTTGCAAGCTTACCCTTATAATCATCCGGGTAACGAGATATATCTTCATACGAAAATGTTTGACATGCTTGCTTATAATCTTCCTGCGTAGCAAAAAATTGAGTTTCCTGTGTTTGCGTGCCGAATATTTCGGATTTTTGTTTTAAATATGCTTTATAATCCGCGGAAAAGAAATTTCCGAGAATTGCTTGCAATATAAAATGTATTACAAAAATTAAAACAAAGCCAACACATGATGATGAAGTTTTTCGTTTTTTGAAAAACGGAACTTTGTCTCTGTACTTAAAATCCGACAGAAAAATAAACGGAGACGCAAACAATGCAACATTAAGCAATTTTTTTACATCGCTTATAAGAATGTCCAATCCCTCCGCATTTTCGGGCATACCAAATAATATTCGAATTGTCGCAATTGCAAGAATTATCATATACATTACAGCGATAAATTTATGTAATACTTTATTACTGCGAAATCCAAACAGCTTCTTTCTTTTATTTATCGGCTCACTTTCCGAAAAATCCATTTGTGTCTCCGATGTACTATATTCTTCCATAATTACCCCTCCAACCAAAATATTATATTTTAATAATATCATAATTTGGAAGGATTTTCAAGCACTTTTTTAGCTTCCTGTCGGAAATGTTGTATCTATCTCGCTTTGAAGCGCAAAGGAAGCAGTAAATGTCAATGCTCCGTTTACTTCTGCGCTGCCTGTTTTGACTGATACCATTGCGCTGAATGCAAAGGTTGTTCCATCGGGGAATTTTACTTGATAATCATTTGACTTTCCTGCGTCCTGCAAAGTTTTTAAAGTTTTGAAAGATGAATCTGTTTGGTCGGCATCATACAAAAACGTAAATTGTAAATCTCCGTTGTCTTTTACTCCGTTTATATACTTTTTTGATTGGTCCGACAATACTGTCACATCAATTTTTTCGGGGTCGCCGCCCATTTCCGGTACCGCTTGCAAATTCGGTAAATTTGTGTATGTGCTCCCGGACGTGGTTTTTTTAACACCCAATGTAATTCCTATACTTGCTAATCCTGCCATATTAATTCCTCCAATTTTAATATTTTTCTTTTACAATTCTTCTATATCCCAATATTTTTCTGTGAAGCCCATCAAATACCTGTTCACCGCTCATATAGCGTTCAAATTTATATTCTTTCATTATATTGTCTGTTTTTGTGCATAATGAAATTATTTCTGAAGCTTTATACGCCCAAATCTGAAATGAAAATGCTATATTACTATAGCCAAGTGTATCACCTGTTTTGTTGTCTGTGTTTTCGATTTCACGATATGTAACACATGGATATTTTTCGCTGCTGTCACTTGCATCCTCAGGTATTAATTCAATGCCGTTATTTTTAAAGATTGTTCGTAACTCCGGTATAACATCAATCATCTAAACACCTCTTGTATTTTGTTTCGTACTTCTGTTTCAAATATCTTCTGTATTTTTTCAGCATTTTCAGTCAATGCCGGATGTAAAAATGGTTGAGGGTGCTGTCCTACTGTCCATATCGTTTCTCCGGTAGCGGGGTCTTCATATGCCCAAGGAGTTTTACGCCCCATTCCATTTACTGCGTAACGTCCTGTACCAAATTCAACGTAAGGCGCATATTCGACATTTGTTCCTATTATGGCTTTATCGTACTCAATATCAATCATTATACTCTGACTTAATGTACCGTCATCTACCGGGCATTTTTGAACTGCGCTTTCATGCACAATTGCACTGCTTTTTTTTAAAGCACTTTGTACAACGTCATATTGTTCAATTGTGTTAAACTTTGAAAGAAGCTTATCGATTCCGTCAATCCGCAAACAATCCATTATTCCCGCACCTCCTTTAAGAACAGCTGCGACAATCTACTTCCGTTATTAACAAGAATAATATCATACAGCTTTTCATCATCTTTTATTCTCATTTCATCGGTCAAATCCTTGTCACGGCATAAACATATATGTGTCACATCGGAATATCGGACATCAGAAGTATTTTTTTGCTGATACAGCATTATTGCCGCGTCTGTACGCCTAAGTACCTCACAAATCCCGCTTTTATAACCGTATTCATCGCGTTTTTGCGACTTTCTCAAAATAGAAACACTTCGCATTTGTCTGTTAATCATCTAAAACACCCTCAACTTTCTTTTTTTGTTAAGCATTTTAAGTATCGGCTTCGGATAATCTTCCGCATATGAATAACTTGCGGAATTATATCCCTCTGCCGTCAACCCCTCTGTGCCTATACGGTTATATTTGAAAACAACCATTTGAACTATGGCGGTCTCTAATCCGTCCGCGCTATCGGCATTGCAATACTGTTTCGCTTCATCTGTGCATATGTCAATTAAAATCCTTATTAAATCGTCTTTCTCATTCCCTGTAAGACCGAGAATGACCTTTATCATATCAAGCATTTATTCCACCTCTCGATATAAAAGGGCGGTTTTTTCCGCCCTCTGTTATGAGTTAGCCGCCTCGGTACGCTTGATATAAAGCGTTTGCGGCTTAGATACGAGAGTACCCCATATTTTACGTCCCTGAACAGCGGAAGCACCGATATATTTACCGGAGCCGTTCAAATCCTGCAAGTGTACGGGTACGCCCCATTCAGCGACACGATGACACCAATTCGGATGACCTGCGATAAATTCCGTAGTGGTCTTTTTGTTGGTTGTAACGGTTGTGTTATCCACCATAAGCATTGACGATTCAAATACTGCAAATCCTGCTACCGAACCAACTGCTCCCGCATTTTTCATCTCCTGCGACAAATCGCCCTGTCTGATAAAATTATCGTCCTGCATTAATACTGCATGGAACTCGGGCGAAACTATAAGCCATCTGCCTTTGTTGGGAACTCCGGTACGGCTCAAATATGTTTTTGCCGCAAGAATTTCCTTGTAGGCGGTTGAAGTAGTTGCCGCTGTCTTTGTTGTTGCAATATTTGCACCTGTCGCGTCCTCAAGAGTCGAAATACTGTCTTTATCCATTTCAAGAGAAAGGGAATAGCCTGCCGAATCCAATCTGTCTGCGACAAGATTATCGGGAACGGCTGCCGCGTCAAAGCCGTCTATCAGCTCATTAACCGCCTTATCCTTATCAATGCTCAAATCCTTGTAGGCTGTGCTTCCGGTAGCAGCCGAAACACCGCTCGCCTTATTGTAGTCGCTTACAGATACTTCCGTATCTCTTACGGGGATTTTTACCTTTCCTGCTTTAGGATTACCCTCGTATCTTGTGTTAAAAATGTAATTGTCTCTCGTCACCAAAGAAGCCCGTAATTTCTGGTCTATCAATGACGAATATCTTTCCTGTAATGTGTGTGCCATAAAAAATCATTCCTTTCGATTATTGTTTTAATTGCGGATTTAACTCGTAAAACTTAGCTTCAACACCCGAAACATTGTTTGTTTCTCCGCTCTTGGGAGTTCCGCCGCTTTTCTTAATTCGGTCTTCGACTGCTTTTTCAACCGATGCCTTAAAAACCTTTTCAACAGCGTCAATGCTTTTGCTGCAGCTTTCCGCGTCTGCATAATTGAGCGTTTCAAAAAGCTCTGCCGGAAGTCCTCTTTCAATGAGGGTTTCCTTTGCAGTTGCTTGAAGCTCGCGCCGCGTGATATTTGCTTCACGTTCGGCAAGCTCTTTTTCGTGCTGCTCACTTTGATACTGCGCTTTCTGCTCTGCCGTCATTTTCGCCATTTTTTGGCTTTCTGTCAGCTTCTTCTCCCATTTTGCGGTTTCCCTTGCGAAACGGGCATTGAATAAAGCGTCAAATTCCTTTTGTGTGTAGGTTTTTTGCTCCGGCTGCTGTTCTTGTTCTTGATGTGCACTCTCTTGAACTTGGTTTTCAACTTCCTGAGCTTGGTTTGTGGTTTGTTCTTCCATAATTTTAACCTCCCGTTTTAAGTCCGTATGACTAATCCCTTGCGCCTTTTTATGTCTTGAGCATGTTTCGGACAATAAAAAAGAACAGCCCTTTTTCAGACTGTTCTTGATTTATTAAGTTTTAATGAATTAGAGTATCGAAGCTATATCACTATGTTTTATAGTGTCAGTTACATAATCTCCGTCTGTTTCTATATCAGCTTCATACGCTTCATCCGGTTTATATATTTCTACAATAGTGGCTTTCCTGCCGTCTTTCAATTTTATTTTATCATAAAGCTTTATAGCCATATTATCACTCCTTAAATTTCTTTTTGGTAACATATGCGCTTGTTAATCTGATTTTGCCTGTGTCAGCTTCTACTATCCACGAGGTTTTAACATTTGCCTTTTTCTTATTTGCCCCGGTTAGTGTCATGATAACTTCATATCGTTTTCCATAACCATTATCAGGTTTTTCAATTGCATTAAATTGTGACAAATTATCAGTTATATTTTTTATCAATTCATTAGCATTATTCAAATCATATCCTAAAGCTTCTTTAAATGCCCTTGCTTTATTCACATCTTTTTCAGGATTCAAAGCATATTTCGTAAATTTTTCTGTAGGAATAACCGCTTTATCTATATTCGGTAATTCCATTATATCACTTTTCGCCGAATTGTCAACAGTTTTTGTACTTTTTCCGCCGGTTTCAAGTGATTCGGCTACCGGGGAGAATGTACATCGGCAATTTGCATGAGCCACGCTCGGAACATCGTCAATGTCATATATTTTTTCGTGCATACTTCCGCAAAGCTTACACATTCTCTCATCTTCGGCGGCATACCATTTGACTTTTTTAAATCCATAAGATTTATATATGTCCCGCTGTCCCTCATTAATCGTATGTGACAGCTCTGTCCTTACCAACCTGTCAGCCTTTGAAAAACCAACGTTATATTTATTTTTTATTGCCTTGACGTAAACATCCTTGCTTGTACCTCTTGTAAGGCAATCAACGACCGCCGCCTCTACATCCTTTGGTAACTGCTGCGAATTATTCCATATTCGCTTACTGTAATTACTGCCCGCCCATTTGGTATTAAGCACTTTATTAAGCATTTTTTCATTTTGCATGCTCCATGTCATATCAAGTCCCAGTTCCCGAACGCATTCGCCGAACGTTTCCCGGTAAGCATTTGTTAAATCCTGCGTCATCCGCTCATTTAATTCGCTGTTTACCTGCTCTGCCTGTTTTGCAAGTGCCTTTCTCAGCGACATAAAGCGGTCAATACGATATAGCTGTGTTGTGGTTAATTTGCCCTTTTTCTTTAGTTCATCATACAATTTAAGTATTTGCTTCTCATTCTCCGCATATGCCTTTATGTACATCTTTTTAAGCTCATTTTTATGGTAATTGCTGTCGAAAACATTATCTATTCGGCTTTTCCAGTATTCCTCGTGCGTCATTTACTTTATCAGCTCCGTCAAAAATATATTCGCCCTCATTCTGTATCTGTTCCAATTCTTCCTCCACATCATCAATAAAAGGAAGCTGCGAAAGAAGCGTCTTTTTGCTTACCAATCCGTTTAACTGCTGAATGGTTGTTGCGTCCTCCTGAATATTTACCGGTATATTCCTGTCAAAGGTTATTTTAATATCCGTATACTTGAAATTATTGCCTTTGAAATTCAAAACGCTGCATATCATTTCAAACCGCCTTTGAAGTGCTTTTTTAAAGTATCTTTCGGTACAGGAGATACGGTTTTCCATTGCCATAAGCTTATACTTTATAGCCACTCCCGAAGCGTTCTGCGCAAAATTTTCATCCGAAATATTGACGGTGGATGTTGTCATGAATATGTCTTTATCAAGCCTGTTCTTTATATTTTCCACATACGCGTCATTTACTTGCTTTACAAGCCATGAAGCCTCTCCGTCATCCATTAATTCAAGAATGTTTTTATCTCTCATCTGTGCCGCTGTATCATCGTCCATAACGGTATTTTTAACCGCCAGAATAGCATCTGCGAATTTTTGGAAGTCGTTCACGCTTTCCGACTGCATAACGTTATATGCGTCAAAAAGGGGAATAGCGTCCTCGTAATCGCTTAGACAATCATCGTTATTCTGATAGATGTTTACAGGCACTTGACCGAATAAATGCTCTTTTCTGCCCGTCTCGGTAAGCCCGTTTCCGTCTGAAACATAATAACGTATTTCGTTGTCGTCATAATACTCTATATACCTTGTGAAATTTCGGTCGTCATCAAACACATCATACCAGCGAATGGCATATTCTATCCGCCGTTCTATGTCGTTTGAATAACCTATGTACAAATTCATCGGATTTATTTTTCCGTATCGTATTTCGCCGTCATTGTCTATATATAAAAGCTCTGCACCGTAACCGAATACCGAAATATCTTTACCAAGCTGTGTATTATGGAATGCGTCATCGTTATACTCGCATATATGGGTTATGTTTTCGCTTAATTTATCATCCTGTGAGCTGTATGCAACCGGAATACCCAAATAATAGCCTGTTGTGGTATTCACGATATATTTTGCATAATTTGCGACAATTCTGTTATTCGGCTTTCCCTCCGGCTTTCTTGCGTTTAATATATCTTGCTTGCCGATATAGTACTCATAAAGCTTGTTTAATCTCGGTCGCATACCATATTCAAATTTGCTTATTTTCTTCAAAATCTCAACCATTTTTATTCCTCCACAACTTTTTAATATAATACTCCCACGAATATTCAAAAGCGTCCAGTATATCAATATCCGATGTACCGTTATCAAGCCGCGTATCATCAAGTTTTCTTTCATCCCATACCGCCGTTGACAGTCCGTTTATTATAGCTTCATTATCGCCGTCAACAATAAAAAACCGCCCGGAAGACATAAGGACATCCGTACAGCGTATTCGGTCTATTATCGGATTTTTTTTGCTGTTGTATATTTTACTGTGCTTCGTTCTCATGGTGTTTATAATTGTCTGCTCTGCGCTGTCGGCGAATGTATTATTTACAAAACCGTATTCGCTTATTACGGCTTTTTTGAATTTATCATACATAGCGTCCACATATTTTACAGGCTGCCCCGCTGCCTTTAAAGACCATGATTTCAGAACGTACATATTTGTGAATGTTTTATCTATTCCCGTGGCAACAAACGCATGATTTGACTTGTTCCCGCCAAAGTCTACGCCGATATTTATGTATGTCAGCTTCGGCACATCCTCTTTTTTGATAATACACTTTTTCGGGTCGTTTGCAAACATCGGATATATAAGCCCCTCTGCAGCACACCGCTCACCCAAAATATCACGGCGATAAAACACACTTCCGACAGTGTATTTTGACAGCTCGCTTTCAAGATTTTCCTTTGACAGGTTTACATTGTCGAAAATATTAAATGCTTGGTAGTTGTATCCGCCCTTTAATATGCCGCCGTCCGCTTTTTCCTGCCAGTCATCAATGAAATCCGTATAAATCTTGTCGGACGGGCTTCCGGGGTTTAAGTCCCAGTAAAACCGCTTTATATCGGCATTAATTTGCCTGCGCTGTGCTTCTCGGATAGTGTCTTCGTGATGTAAGTTAATTTCTGTTGCTATCCACAAACCTATTGACATTCCTCGGAATTTCTTGTAGCTGTCAGCCTTTGCACCGCCGCAAAACAGGACAATCTTTTCTTTATACCCTGTGTCTATGCCCTTTATTTTGAGACATTCATTGCCCTTGTACTTGCCCCATTTGCATTGACCGCGGAATATATGCTCTAATCCGTAGCCGTCACAATCACCGATGACAAGCTTCGCGGTCGGCTGTGTGGAAGCCGTTGCAAGATGTATTTTATCCCTGCTGTGCTTTAAATCATGAGCAAAGCAAAATATATTGTCGGTGGTCTTGCCGCTTCTGATACTGCCCTCGGCTATATTTATTGCGGAATACTGTGTTCTTCGCATGTATTCGATATGTTTGTCCGACCAGTTATATTTTAGCCTGTTTACACGCTTAATCAAAGACATCACACTCTATTCCGGATAAGTCCTCGACTTCGCCGAAGTCTGCAGGTCTGTCAAGTCCGAGCATTCGAGCCATTACCTCAATTGCCTTTATTTTATCGGCAGGCTTTAAAAGGTCTGTTCCTACGTTTGCGAAGCCGATTTGCTTTAGCTGATTTATTAATGCGTCCTGCGTTATTTCGTTTCTTTTTGCCCTTTCTGCCCGCAATTCCTGCAACCTTGCCAAAACCTTTCCATTTTTAGCAAAAACAGAAGCTTTACTGTCCACGGTTTCATCTTTCCACTTAAGCGATGACGGATAAGCGGCATAATATGCTTGCCGCTGACTTTTTCCGCTCACTATTTCATTGCAGAAAATTTCTATACGGTCACTCCTTGCCACTTTTCCTCACCTCTTTTTTTGCCTAATGGAAAAAGCGCCCCGCATTCGGAACGCTCTTCCTGAAAGGAGTATTACATGAAAATCTCTCGTTAGCTGTATTATCTCATGATAATATTATACCACTGGTTTTTCGGCATTTTCGGCAAGTTTTAATTTTTTTATAAATTCTTTGTGTTTTCTGCGTGGATAACTCTCATCATGCTTTTCAATCTTAAAAGCTATAAACTGCCATGACGGACACCGTTTTCCTTTTAAATATCTCCATTCAAAAATTGTTCGTATAAGACTGCTGCCTATATCGAGGACAAACTCTTCAATTTCTCGTTTTTCACGTTTCAGCTTTGCAAGATGATTCAATAACAGTATATTATCCATACAGGATGTCGCACCCGATACACTCATTGTATGCTTAGTGTATGGGAACTCACTATCCGACCCTGCAACTGTATCATGTCGTTTTCGGGCTTTCAGCTCTATTGTCAGTTCTTCAATTTCCCTGCATATGCTCCTGTATTGTTCTAACTCCTTGACCGTCAATATCATCACCGTCCTATTTTAATTTCACGTGAATTTCCTGTATGCCTATGTACGAGTATTAGCCTGTCCGGAAAGACTTTTGCCACAAGCCAGTTATCCGGATTGCGCCGTGCCGCTGCTATTGCCTGCCGCTGTTTTACTGTCGGATTTTTACCTTGTTTCATTCGCCTACCTCCTCTACATAACACCAACTTTGCGGTGAACGTTTTATTCCAAACTCGCTTAATTCTTTCGGCTTATCATAAATTTTAAGGTTAGATATATGCCAACCATAAACGGTTTTGCCATCCGCATATTCGAGAATTTCACAAGCTGGCAAGCAAGAATGTATACAATCAACAGTGCTAACCATTATATGTGCCAGTATTGCAATCGGTCGAATTCTATCGCATACAAACTCGCCTATAACTTTTCCGTTTCCGCATACATCAAACAAATTGTGACTTCTATCATCTGCATAGGAATAACGTTTGCCCGTCCAAAATGAAATGTTTTTGTCTTTTGTACAGTAAATATAACACTTAAACGGTGCATCAATCTTCGGCTTTGTTTTCCGTATCTCAATAATCTTTTTGCCACTTGCGATTAGCTCGCACCATTTCGGCTTAATGCTTATCAAAACACTTTTCATTCGCGCCCTCTCCTTTCAGCATAAGGATTTGTTTTTCCAGTTCGTTGTTTTTCACCGCTAACTTGTAAAATTCTTCCTGCATGCGATGAATGTCATCAGGGCTTTGCATTGTCGCCCGATATTCCTCCAGCTCCTCCAATGCTTCTATTGCGGTTTTGTATTCCTCCGCACAGTTCGGCGCATGCTTGAGGCGGTTTTTGAAATATTCTTTAACTTCGGTTATTTTCATTTGTTATTCCTCTCTATCCTTGCATAAAATAAATTTTCAACCATGTAGGCATATCACTTTCCCAAATCCACGCCTTGAACTGCAAGGATAGATATATAATGGCAGTGCCTATAAGTATCATCATGCAAAATAATATAAATTTTTTCATTTGTTCACTCTCCTATTCTGCGTCCATTTTTGCCCCACAATGAGAGCAATATTTATGTACTGGTTTTATAGCTTGACTTGCTTCATAATTACAACAGCTACAATGCCAATGTTTTTCTTTCCACGAATGAGTTTTTTCATCATAACAATCATCGTAATCTGAATCGTAAGACACCTCATAATCTCGTGGTAGAGGAATCCAATGTTCTTTTTTTATCCACTCCCCATGCCGGACCTCCTTTCGCCTGTTCCAAGCTTCAACCGCACTCTTTTTAGTAGTGCGTGAATCAATATTAGCACCGCAACCGCCGTTTGCGGAATCACATTGAGCATAATAATGTACACCGGCAACAGCAGTGTATTTTCTGATAACAATGTTTTTACATCCGCAAAACGGACACGGTTTTAATTCATCGCTCATTCCTCTACCTCCGTCATTTCTTTTACAAGCTCGTCAAGCTCGTAACCTTTTATTATAGTTCCATGATAATGTTTCATAAAATCTGCAATTCCGTCTCGGTACCCTTTGTCATATTGACCGCGGTCATATTCCAGTGCCTTAATCAATTCGTATTTGTCAACTATTATGCCGATTTCAGCGACAGCTCTGCAGACATTTTTTTCTATCAAATGCTGTAGATTTCCCATTACCAATTCAATTGGCGGTTTATACACTGTTTCCGCCCTCCATTTCTTTTAATTCAGATTTCACCGCTATAACAACAGGGTCGTTTTTTACGCGTCCTTTGCATAACCGTTCCGCGAACTCTTTTATTGCTTCGGATTTTACCTGTTGCAACTTTTGCAATAACCTGTTATATTCTTTTATTGAACAATCTATGCTTTTTTCCAGATAAGATATTCTTTCTCTAAGCTCCTCAATCTCTGCCCTTTGTTTGAAATATAGCTCATATATATAATCAAAGTCAGGGGACATACGCATGTTTCCCATTTCTTTTTCAAATACTTCATCAACAAATTTGCAGTAATATTTGCGGGTGTTCATTATACCCGTTATGGCTTTTAGCTCCCCAATCTCTGCCTTTTGGCAACACACCGTATCATACAATCTTGTGAATTCTGCCTTAACCGCCCGATATTTGTTTCTGTGCTTATTACTTTCGTCTTTTGTACGCTTGATAAGGGATAAGACATCAGCACATACAGCCTGTTCAATTAATGATAACTTATCATTTTGATTTTTTATTATTTCTTCGAAAGCCTTTATAATCTGTTCATCTGTCATCATGCTTCTTCCTCCATTTCTTCATTTTCTTAAGTATAAAACTTGCGGGTTTGTAAAGCAATCTCGGCAGGATAGCAATAAAACAAACCGTCGGTCCAATCGGGAATAACACCGCCGCAAAGAGCAGAAAACTAACATCCTCAAGACACAATTCCTGTTGTTTAACACTGTAATACCATAGCCCCCATAGCAGGGTTAATATCATTCCGATTATGTAACCTATCAACCAAATCATTATCATTTCGCATTCATCCTTTCATCCCAGCTTAATATAAACACCGCTTCTGACACCTTTTGTTCCTGTGATGTACGCTACTTCGCTAAGGATAACTCCGCTGTCATCGCCGTAATTATCCTCCGGATAAAGTACTGTCACTTCTTCATCTTCGGGAAATTTTTCAAGTACTTTTTTTAATTCATTAACTGTCATTTGCCATTGCCTCCAATAAGTGGCTATTCACTTCGTATTCAGCCATTTTTCTTAATCTACAACGTTCATCGTCAGACCCGACTTGTAAATACATCAATATTTGTAATTGTATTGCAATTTCGTTAAGCATTCTTTCTGTCTCCGTCATTTTGTATCACTCCAATCTAAAGCTTGCCCGCAATTAAAGCAGTAATTATCGCCTTGCAGAACTGCAGCGTTTTCTCCGCACCTCGGGCAAGAATATATTCCCGCACTGACAGTAAGTTTTTTCGGTATCTGCCTGTTAACAGCTTCTAATGTATCAGCACAAACTTCTGAATACTTTTGTCTGTCTAATGTGTTATAAAACATATCAACCAGTGTTCTTCTCACATACTTATAATCTTTCATTTAAATTCTCCATTCCAAATATTTTCAAATTCTCGTTTTGAATAATCAATTTTTATGCGTTTTTCTCGGCACATTTGATTTAATGCTCTTACGCACGGGCACCCGTATGAATTATCCTCACAATAATCACACATAATTCCGAAACCGCATTTGCCATATATGTCTGAAGATTCCGTCTGGTTTTTATCCGACCACTTTTGAAACGCACGTTCCCAATTCCGCTTTTGTTTGTCTACTGTACTATGCTTGTGAACGTTTTCAACAGCATTTCCGAATATGTCTATTTGTGCGTTCATCTCTCCACCTCCAACAATTCGGGATTGTCGTAAATATTGCCGATTACTTCTGCTCCTTCAGTAGTAACAACATAGTGAATTGGGGATAAATTGTTGTTGCTGCGTTCTGCCATAAAGCCGATATATTCTGTATTAGCATAGCGCTGGATATTAAACTTTGTATATACAACTTTGTAATAAATATCAGTTCCAACAGGGCAACTCCAACCCTTTCCTGTTCTTATGTGTAATATATCGCCCTTAAATATCAGCTTGCCGTTCTTATCTTCCAATCCTGTGTAACGTACAACTGTTTCAGGGATAACTTCGTGTAAATTTCCTCGTAAATCTATAATTAAATGTCTATCAAAGTCGAGTTCTGAAATCATCTGACCAAATACGCCTGAGCATTTTCGTTGAAATACATAATAGCCCTCAACCCACTCGCCGTTATCTTTTCGCTTTCCTCAAAATAAATATCTCTCATTCATTTTCGTCTATCTCCAAAATATAATTCATTTATCGTTTTACCGTCCTTTCTCGGTATGTACTGCATAAAATCAGGCTGACTGCGGTATATAATTCTGTTGTTGCACCAACGCTGTAAATCCTTTGTTATTTGCGGTGCGGTCGGCTTCCTGTAAATGCGAATATCGGGGTCAAGTCCTATGCTTTGTATTAATTTAACTCGGTGAAAATCCTCCTCAAATGTCGTATTGTAGTTTGTCAAAACATATACATAACATTTTCTTTGCACCGCACTTAACCCTAAAACATCAACAAAGGTTTGCAATCCTTTGACTATCATTTTTTCATTTTTCATGAAATCGAACGCAAAATGCCACATCTTCGTTTTGATTTGTTTCAGCATTTCTGCAATTTCTTCTGTTATAAATCTTGCGTCCAACCCCTGACTAAAGTCTACTTTAGCACCACTATCAATCAGTTGTTGCAAAAGTTTTTTTCTGTCTTTGCAGGCAAGTATATTCGGGTCAAGCAGGATTATTTCTTTTTGCCCGTTCCACCACTCTGACAAATCAGCAACTTTTTTACTGCACTGTCCTTCTTTTTTGCTTACTATACAAAAATCGCAATCATTACAACACCCTCGTGTCAAAAATCCATATGCCTTATTTTTTGTCAACTCGGGATAAAGGGAATAATCCGGATATATATGCTCTATCTCTTCAGGCAGTGGTTTATCTTTTTCTTTGTGGTAAACCTCTTTCCCATTTTCGATTGTAATAGCATAGCCTGTACCGCCATATACAACCTCATCAGCGTTTATTGCATATAAATAATCATCTGTATATTCTTCGCCAAACACTTTTGACACATAGACTTTATCGTAATGTAAGAATGGTTCTAAAAACTCGACATCATCGCCTTTTTGCTTGTGATATGCCGATATCTTCATCAAAGGCAAGTTAGGGAAATTGTGGCTATCTACATCAAGCAAACCGATTTTCATTCGTCTACACCTCCGCAAGCCAATAATCTTTACAACAGTCGCTACAACGTTTTTCTGTCTGACACGAAAAATCTTTGTTTACACACTGTGGGCAAATACTTAATGCTCCGTCAACGTCTATCTTTGCATTCGGAAATATCTTCAGAAACTCGCTCTGTCTTGTCTTTATCGGGTGTTCTTTGCACCATTTGAGTATTATTTCGTTGGCTTTGTTAGGGCATGTTGCCACAAAATCTCGACATACCATATCAGCCCCGTTGTTTGCCACGCCCAACAGACAATTCATACAAGCTCCTATTTTCTTGCACATCCTCGCATAATCATATATTGTAGCTCTTTTCATCTCATTTTACTTCCTTTCATAATTTATTTATTTTCTCGGTTTATTAATAACTTTTCTTGTATCTCCCTCATCTCGCCAAACATTGTCCACATCACCGGTTGCAATGTCAATTTTTATTCCCTTGTCATATTCAAGTTCATTAATCATAATTTCGAGCAAATGTTCATCATTTTTTACCTTTTCCGTCAACCGATACAACTCCGTTATAAAGCGTTCTATCCTCAGATTGCCGAATTTGTGCTTGTAAGCTAAGATATAGCACGGCAGGACTTGCAATATATTAATCGCCGCGTCCGTTCCTGCTTGCTTGATTTTGTTCTTCTCACGTTCTAAACTGCGCTGCATTTTTAGTTTTCGCTCATGGTTTGTCAATCAAATCATCTCCCTTGCATTATCTTCGTTAATTACCGGGAAAGCTTCAAGCAAACAATTTTCGCATAAATGCTCTCCGTCTACATCGTATACCTCTCGGCATTCGTCCCCGCATTCATCGCAAATAATATGAATTACGTCTCTGTACGGACAGTTTTTGCCCATACACGGAAGCCCGCAATCCACGCATTCGTCATCAATTTTTATCATTCGTACTCCTCCGCTTCTATTTCCGTTCTCGGATTATTTTTATCCACACCGCCTTTTTTAACAAGCAAATCAATCACATCAAAGCTATCATCCGCAATTATACCCTCTTTTGTCAGCGCATCAAGTATAAACTTTCCGCTGTAATTATCGGGGTCACGTCTCCTTTTGTCCTTGAAAAAGTATGTAATCGTTATCCTTGCTCTTTCATACGGTCGTTCGGGACGTTCCTTTATAGCCGCTTTAACTTTCCAATGCCATTCCTCTTTCTTTCTCCGATATGCCTGAAAGCTATGACTATTCCCCATGTATTGGTTATTGCTCGGCGGTATGTCGTTTACCGTTATTTTCATCGCCTGGTAAGCTCCTCAAGGTCTTTGTGACTGTAATTGTCGTTGTATACGTCATAGCTGCTTTTTTCCGCTTTCTCCGGAAAGAAACCTTTCCAGTTGTTAGCCATTGCTGTATCAAGCGCACCTATGACGGAAGCCTCACCGTGTTCATTAACCATATTTTGAATTTTGGTGAACAATGCCTTTTGCCCGGTGTCCTTGTATTTTTCCCTCCGCTCGGTTTTGTATTTAAGCCATTCGGAAACTTTTTCTTTCAGTTTTCCGTCAAAGGGGATTATAGGGGATATATTATTGTCTTTGTCTTTGTCTATATATGTTCCCTGTATTGGTTTCATATTGGTATCGTTATTGGTATCATTATTAGTATCGTTATTGGTATCATATAAAGGAATTATATTGATACCAATTTTATTTATTGTATATATCGGCGCTTGCCCCTTTTTGCCTTTTTGATATTGTATCAAACCTTTATTTACAAGTCCTTGCCTTGCTCTGGTGAGGGTATTTTTATCGAATCTTCCGAGCGTTGAATTTGGTATAGATAATCGTGTTTTCCAATTAGTGATGTTTGCAATATTCAATATAGAAAAATACAAGTCCACCTCTGCATGAGAAATTTCGTTAGAGCTTGTCCATCTCCAAAACGCATTAAGTATTTCGATATATGTCATTCTTACTCCTCCTACCACGGCAAATCCGTTTCGTCGTCGTTTTCAGCCTTTGAAACCCCACTGTTTTCTGCTTTTTTCCCGGTAAAATATACCTCATCAGCTACAACTTCGGTTGCATACTGCCTTTTTCCGTCTTGCCCGTCCCAGCTTCTGGTCTGAATGCTTCCGACAACCGCAATCATATTACCTTTTTTGAAGTATTTACAGATAAATTCCGCCGTCTGTCTCCATGCGATGCAGTTAATAAAATCAGCTTGCCGCTGTCCCTCTTTGGCAAATCTTCGGTTTACGGCTATTGCAAATTTTGCAACAGCTGCACCCTGCGGAGTTTGTACAAGTTCCGCGTCTTTAGTAAGTCTGCCCATTAAAATTACCTTGTTCATATTATCATCCTTTCTAAAGTCTTAATTGTTTTACCAAACATTTATCAAGCTTTATTCCGTATACATGATACTTTTCAAAAAAATCTCTTTCGGAATTATGCGCTTGCATGTGGTGCTTTCTGCAAAGTGCTATTGCACTTCTTCCTATATTGTTTATATCGTTTCTGTTAAAGCCCATGCCTACCCTTGAGCCGGTGCAATGATGAATTTCCGCCTTTTCATTGCATATGCAGCACTTACGGTGATACAGGCATGTATACAGATATGCGCTTATATCATCTGCTCTGTTTAGCATTGTATCGCGCGTAGGTATGCCCCATGTAAAACAGAAATTTATTAAATAGTTTATGAAATCGCTTGCAAGCGACACCGAGCAGCTTGACAGGCTGAAATATTCGCCTCCGAATGCTTCCAGAAATTCATGCTTCATCAGCTCTTTCATATATTCGGGCGGGTCGCCCGAATATTCGGCAATATCTCCTATTATGGCATATGCTTTTTTCTGCTGTTCGCGGTTTATTGCCCTGCCGTCATCGAATATTACTCTTGCTTTTGTGATTTCCTGCTTTTTAAAATTATCAGTGCTCTCAATCGGTGCAAAGATTGTAATATGGTTTACGCCTACTTTTTGAACATATCCGACAATTTCATTCATTATTGTCACCGCCGACAAAACCATTGAGAAAATCTATTGCAATTTTACATTCTGTTTCTGTATATTCTTTAAAGCTTTTTTCGCGTGATAACACTTCCAATTTTTCCAATATTTCTTTTTTTGTCATTATCTTACTTTTAACAAGATTATTCATTATTTTTCTTAATTCTGTTTGATATGGTGGAATATCGTCAACATTTGTATTATTGTTGGTTTTTGAACTGTCGTCATTCCTTGCGGCACTCGGAGTTTTTTCGACCGTTTTATTCTCTTTACTGTCTTGTGGCGCGCCGGAATCGAACATATCATTTTCCACAATGTCAAACATTGCCATATATAAATACCGCCGTTGATAGGTTTCTGCACCGCCCAAAGCCTGTACTTCATTACAACCTTTCATTTGAAGTTCTTTCATAGGTGACATTACTTCAATATGTTCCTCGGGTTTCTCGCTGTTTACTGCCGTTAAAATCGCATTATCAGCCGTAAAAGAAACATATGTCATCAGCTTGTATTCCGCGCATTTTTCTACAATTGCGGGGAGAAAATCAGCTAATTCATAATACATATAGCTTGAATATTTATTTTTTCCACTTTTTTTTAATCCCATTTTATTCAAATCAGACTTAACCGCTTGTATTTTTTCGAAGATATTCATGTTTGTTCCTCCTATTTAATTTGAATGTTTGATTTAATTACAATCTCGGCTCCCGGTATCTCCGCACCGTTTTTAATGGCTTGTTTTACAGCCGCTTTATTTATTTCTGCTGTAAATTTCAATAGTTCTTTATGATTGTGTTTCTGCGCATAATCTATGAAAACGCTCTCATTATCAAAATTTACAGCTTCGGATTTTCTGAAACTTATATCTGTACGTTCTGTATTTATTGATTGTCCATCAAGGACATTACTAAGATACTTTTTGATACTTTCCGCTTTATTTTTTGCGTTCTTTTCACGTGCTGCAAATGCGTCTTTTTCTTTTTTATATGCTTCCGCATCAGATACTAAATTTTTGCACCATAAGGCAAGATTTTCAATTTTTGAATTTTTCTCAAGCTGAAGCTTTGAAAGTCTTTCAAAATCAATAATTTCTCCTGTTTCTGTATCAACACAATTTAATATTTCTTGTTCTATTTCATATAAATTTGCCATTATTTTCTACTCCTCTCTTGACAACCTCACGGAAATGTGCTATACTGACAATGTCAGGTTATTTCTGTGAGGCAATATTGCCTGTCGGTCGGCTGTCCATGTAGCCGGCCGATTTTTTTATTCTTCATTTTTTACCTCTTTAAACGTCCAATTACCGCTTTGATATATAGTTTTAGTGAAACAGTCTTTAATTGTGGCATTACCCGACAAATTCGCCTTACTTAATTTGTCCCACTTTGTAGCCGGTGAAGTTACTATAGTCGCACTGTCGCAAATGTACTTGACTGTCGCACTGTCGCGAATGTACCCGACTGTCACACTGCCGCGAATGTACTCGACTGTCACACTGTCGCGAATGTACCCGACT